>CAZNLZ010000022.1:0-12085 GCA_964574225.1 uncultured Muribaculaceae bacterium
ATACCTTCTGGTTTACGGCCAAAACGATATTGAAAATCTTTTATACCCCATAAAATTTGTGTATATTTATCATTCTTATTTGCAAGAGGCATAATAATATGGTTATAAACTTGTGCGATTGCATTACCATGACCATTATTATTAGCAGCACTTTCAACATCCGCTTTTATAATTCTTTCATAAGAATATGGAGTATATTGTTCCATCCAAGAAAGAAGTGTTGGACCAAAGTTAAAACTAATATACGAATAGTTATTCACAATATCTAAAATTTTGTTATCATGCGTAACTATTTTAGAAACAGAATTTGGAGTATAACACTCAGCCGTTACACGTGCATTCCAATCATGATATGGATTTGCACTATCTTGAACCTCGATTGTTTCTAACCAAGGATTTTCTCTTGGTGGTTGATAAAAGTGACCATGTATCGTCAAATAAGTTTTTTTGTTATCCTTCACAACTCTCTCCTAGCAGAAATTATTTTTTATCGTCTTTTTTTTCTTTTTTAGTTAATACTTCAAACTTAGTAACATCAACCCAAGGGTCACCAAGTGCAGTAGAATAAACTTTACCTGTGATTTTTATCTTATCACCTTGTTCTAAATCAACAAATTCTTCTACAGACTTACGTAAAACCAAAATTTTCATTTCTGACAACGGAATAACATGATGACTAACGTCACTTCTCTTAATTAATACACCAATGTACTTAGAACTTTCTCTTAATGCAGGTTTATAATCCAACCCCAAAGACGTAAAAGAAACAAAATCAGCATTGAAAGTAATTTCTTTGTTTAGATATTTATTCGGATTATTTACAACTGCAATTGGCGATACAGGCACCGCAACAGAAGCAGGTGCTTGAACTGCCGCTTGAACTTCGAGATTTATATTACCAAAAAATAATATTGCACAAGAAAGTAAAGCTAATTTATATTTAAACATTGTTCTACCTCTAAAACATAAATAACGTTAGTATTTTATCATATTTTTCAAAAATAAAAAAAGCTAGTAATAAATAGATACAAAAAAGTGTAGATTGAAACAGTTGTACGAACTATTTTTTTAATACTTTTTCGCAACCCCGAATTAAAGTGTCCGTCGTTTCAATCTACATTTTCAATATAACTTATTTTTCAACGTGTTTCACTATGCTTTAGTATAAAATTTCTAGATTTTTTATACCACGACAAAAGTAGTACGTTAGAATTATTAATTAGCTAAAATACTGTCTTTTATGGCATTGCCCATTTCTGATGTCCCAACTTTCTTCATGCCAATTTGCATGATATCAGCAGTTCTGTATCCATCTTTCAATACATTTCTAACAGCATTTATAATTTCATCACTTAAATCATCTAATTTAAATGAATATTTTAACATCATAGCTGCGGAAAGAATTGTAGCAATTGGATTTACAACATTCTGACCTTTTAAATCAGGAGCACTACCATGAATTGGTTCATACATTGCCAAATTAGTATCAGATAATGAAGCACTAGGCAATAAACCTAGAGAACCTGAAAGCATAGATGCTTCATCAGATAAAATATCGCCAAAGATATTACCTGTTAAAACGACATCAAATTGCTTTGGATTTCTAATTATTTGCATAGCAGCGTTATCAACATACATATTAGATAACTCAACTTCAGGATATTCTTTTGAGACATCGGCAACAACTTCTCTCCAAAGTCTTGAAACATCAAGAACATTTGCTTTATCAACCGAACATAATTTTTTATTTCTTTGCATAGCAACTTTAAAAGCAACATGAGCAATTCTTCTAATTTCGCTTTCAAAATAGCACATATTATTATAACCAAATTTTTCGCCATTGCGTTCTTCAATACCTTTAGGAGTACCAAAATACACGTCACCAGTAAGTTCACGCACAATCATAATATCAGTACCAGAAACATATTCTTCTTTTAAAGGTGATAATGATGTTAGTTCTGGATAAACAGTTGCTGGTCTTAAATTCGCAAATAGGTTTAATTCTTTTCTTATACCCAACAATGCACGTTCCGGACGAACTTCTGGTGGTAAAGTATCATATTTCCAATCACCAACAGCACCTAACAAAACTGCATCAGATTTTTTTGCAATATCAAGCGTTTCTTGAGGCAAAGGTGTTTTATGCACATCATATGCACATCCACCAATTAATGCTTGTTCAAAATTAAAATCAATTGAATGTTTTTCTCCAACAGCATTAAGAACTTTTACTGCTTCATCAGTAACTTCTTTACCTGTACCATCACCTGCTAACAATGCAATATTATAAGTTGCCATAATTATCTTCTCCTTTGTTGATAATATAGCATAAAATAAGAGGACTGAAACAGTCCTCTTTATTTTTATAATATACGTTGTTCTCTTGTTTTAGGAGTAATCTTAATTTTATATTCAACAGTATCAAGATATTCTCTAAACAATTCATCATAAGTATGATTCAATGGAATAAATTTATCTCTAATTTTTGCTGGCCATTCGATATCATCCTTGATCAAGAATTTATCTGGAAGTACAATCTTATAATATTTCATAGGGTCAATAGGTTCAAATTTCTTGCTAACTGGATTTCTTGCTTTAATTGCGTCAGCATATGATTTTTTAGATTTTCCGCTTTGAATTTCAGAAATTAAAGTTCTATCAACTTGGAAATCAGACCAATGGATAATTGTATTTCTCGTTGGAGCTTTCAAGTTAGCTTTAATATTTTCTGTAATTAAGCCTACAATTTCTTCTCCAGAAACAGAACCTATTTGAAGTGTTGAAAGATCTTCACTAACACCATCAAATACTTTCATCAAGTCTAAGTTATTAGAACCATCTTTCAGACCACCACGGATAATTGATGACTGTATTGCGACAGAGAATACCTCTGGGTCAATTTTTCTAACACTACGTTTCACAGCACTTGTTAAGTAATTTGCTAAATAGCTGTTAGAGAATCTGATTTCGTTACCATAATCTAACTCTGTAACTTCACCTGATGGATCATTAATTTCAAGGTGAGGAATCATATCTTCTTTGAAGCTTTCTTTCAAGAATAATTGAAGAGGATGTTGAGCAAGGTCATCTGTCAATGTTAAATCAGAGAAGAAAGTACTCATATCAGTTGTTTCTAAATCACCATCATCGTTGAAATATAAGTTTAATGATTTAATTAATTCATTATCTTTTCCAAGTGAATTAATATTTGTTTTACCTTTTAACGAAGTCTTAGCAATGTGATCATGTCCATTTAAAATAATGTTAATTTGTGGAACATTATCTCGAACAATTTTAGATAATCTATCACCCATGTGTGATAACAACACAACAGCACCTTTTGGATTTTCCGCTTTAAACTTATCAACTTCTTCTGCGATAGCACCAATAGTTTTTTGGATATCTTGTTCTTTTAAGTTTGCATCTTTAACATTACCATTATCAAAGAAACGCATTTTCTTTAATAATTTAGGATTATAAAAATCCATTGTCGGAATAGTAACACCAACAAATAAAACTTTATGTTTCATATCTGGATTTTTATCATCAGGAATTTCAAAAACAAAAGATTTAGCAACTTTTCCATCACTCTTATTTTGACAATTACGCATTCCTGGAGAATTTTGCATATCTACGTTTGTAATCAAAGATTTCATTGGAGAAGTACGCATAACTTTATAAATAAAGCTATCTCCACCATCTAAGTCATGATTCCCCATTGTAAAAACTGTTTCAAAATTAGAACCTTTACCAGCTGCTTCTTTAACAGCAGAAATGGTTTCCTTTAAAAACCTCAATTGAATATCACCATTAGTTGATTTTGGTTTTGTAAAAAAACCTTTTTTAGATGGGTTAATAAACCAATCACCAGCAATAGCAAAAATATTAAGAGTACTATCATCTTCAGAATTCAAAAAGATATCACCCTTATTAGTTTCTACAGTTTTAACAAACTTAGGTAAAGAATGCACATTACCATGATTATCAGCTGTAGCAAGAATGTTTACCCTTGCTGCTTTAAAATTAACAGACAGCGCCTGTCCGGATACAGAATTTATTTTCATATTTGAGACCTCACTTATTTGATTATAAAACAGATAAAAATATTTTTTGTTATAAGAAAGAATATTTACAAAATACATAATAAATAACAACAAAAGAGCCTCAATCGAGGCTCTTTTTATATATAAAATTCCCTTCAAATTGGATTATGATGAAAATGTCATTAGGGCTCTTACTGAACGAGCAGTATTTCTAACATCTTCTTCAGAGTGTAATTTAATAGTATCATCAAGAATTTTAATAGCTTCAGCTTTATCTTTTAATGATAATAATTCATTGATTGAAGCCATTGCAACTCTTGCGCTTAAATCGTTAATTCCTTTTCCTTTAGAGATTAAAACTACTCTTAATGACTCATGCGTATTTTTTCTAATTAATGTTTGAGCTGTTAATTCTCTTACTTCATCATCAGGAGAATTTGTACCAAGTTCTGTTAAAATTTCAATTGCTGCTTGGCTATCTTTATGTTCCCCTAATGCTTGGATAATATTTCTAATTTTTTGATTGTTTTCCATTTTTATTCTCCCTCTGATTATTCAAGTAACTTACACTGCTTCAGCCTCAGCCAGACTCATCCACATATCTTTCAGTTCCGCGGTTGGTCTATTAGCCAAGCTTCTAACACTGTATTGTCTATCAGGGAATAATCTGTTTTTAATACCATTGATATCAAATGTAATTTCTGTATTACCGATTCTTTCGATTGTATCAAAAACATCTGTTGTAATCTTTTTACCAAAAGAAACTACTGAGTTCATTCTTGATTTAAAAGATTCATTAAAATTGTTGATACCACTTACAACTGCAGAAGCAAATAACTTGCCTTTTTCAGTGATATTTTCTGCGATGTTTGTTTTACTTGCACTTTCAAACACATCCGCTTGTATAACATTTCCTTTAAAGCTTACACCAAAAGGATTGGTTGCTAATTGACTTGCCATTGTTTTTGTAGCTGCTGCACTAGCCGCTTTTGTAGTATGTAAACTGATTTTTCCAATTTGCATAATAGCCCTTTCTGTTTTTTCTGTCATTCCAATTTGTACATAAAGATTAACACATTTAAGGGCATTTAATATCATACTCATGGTGGAAATAATACTTCAGATTTGATTAAATAAAGAAACAAAATACACTCTTTGGGGGAGTGATTTTTTACATTTATATTAAGAAATATTTAGCAATAAAAGAACATACTCTAAAGATATCCACAGGATATACCGATATTATTATTACAGTAAAAAAGAAGGATAAATATGAACGAACTAAATCTAAACCTAGCCGAAAATTTAGGTGACTTTTTGTCGGCATTTCAAGAAGACGTTGTAAGAGGTATTCAAGAGTATTTAACAATTAATAGCTCACTGTCTTTTGAAACTGTATAAAAAATCTAAGGGTTCTCTTTATTTTAGGTATTCATTAAACTTTTTTTCGTCCAAAATATTGGTAGATGGACCGTGTCCTGGATATACTTTAGTATCATCAGGCAAGGTGAACATTTTTTCTTTTATAGATGTAATAAGTTCACCAAAATCACCATCATAAAAGTCTGTTCTACCAATTGAACGGTAAAATAGCGCATCACCAGTAAACAACTTATTATCAATATAATAAGTTAAGCTACCTTTTGAATGTCCAGGTGTTGAGAAAATTTGTATTGGATATTTACCTATACTCAATTTTGATGTTTCATCAATAAACTCTGTAGGTTTCAACGGCGGAACAGCAACATTGAAGCCAAACATTTTTAATTCTTGTTCCAATCTCGCAAAGTGAGAAGTATCTTCTTTACTAATATAGATTGGAATTTCAGGATAATTTTGTTGTATTTCAAGTTCACCTAAAACATGGTCAAAATGCCCATGTGTATTTAGAACATATTTTATAGAATAACCTTGCTCATCAAGTTCTTTTTTTATTTTTTCAAAAGAACCACCAACATCTATAATTACAGCTTCTTTAGACTCTTCATCCTTTAATACATATGTGTTAACTTCCAATGGTCCTGTTTGTATAGTGTCTAATTTCATGCTGTCTCCTTTTTATGAAATAAGTATATCACGCTCGAAAAAAAACTTATTATGAAAAGAAACAAGGCAAAAAAAATAATCAGAGTTTTTATTCCATACAAATGGAATAAATTATGAGAATATTAGCAGAACAAAACGCAAACAGTGTAAGAAATAATACACTTTACGACATTATAAACGGAAAGAAAAAACTTATTTCAAAGCCAATATCTTTATTCCCTAGAATTAGCGAGAAAAAAAGATTGTTAGCTGAAGCAAAAACTCTTGCCTCTGAATCAGCAAAAGAAGGCAAACTTGCATATTTATTACTAAGCGATTTTAAAATTTCAAAAGACGATGCAAACACATACAAAAACAAAGCTGAAAACATTAAAAACATTTCAAAATACGAATTTAATTCTGCTAAAAAAATATTAGATGAGACTGGAATATTAACAAAAAACGAAAAAAAGAGAAAAAGAGAAAATAATAATACATACATTAGAATCAAAAAGAAAAAATTTGCAGGTGGTATAGAAATTAATGACTATACAAATGGCGAATTAACAAGAAAAATTTTAAAAATAGGAAACAACATAACCGTAACGACAATAGATATAAACGGAGAAACAAGTATTTATTCTTTTAATAGCGAAGGAAATCTTCTTTCTTATCTTGAAGGAGTTACAAGTTCTGAATACGAATTAAAAGCGAAAGAAAAACTATCATTTTCAAATGGTAATTTATCAGAAGTATCACTAGAATATGAAAAATATAGCGATGGTTCAGAAGCAAGCAAAAAATATTACGTTTTTAATAATGAAAAACTAACAAAAGTATTTCGTTCATACAAAAAATATCAAAACCAAGAAACAGAAATTTCAGCTTCTGAGTTTTTTGAATTTTCAAGAAGAGACAATCCATATAGATATTGCCAAAATCACACACTTTCATCAACAAAGGACGAAAGTAGCGATTTAGAATTTAAATACGAAACCATAGACTACATAACACATTTAAAAGAAAGCAGAAAAAATTCAACATCAAGTAATGCAGAAGAAAAAAGATTCATCTCTAGGTTCAAAAAAAGAAAACTTCTTTCTATATACATACAAGATGTTCAAACAAAACTTTTAAGGTATTACACTTTCGATATAGAAGGTAATCCAATAAACTATTATGAAGACACACTAGACAACTAGATTACTCAAGTTCTAAAAGTTTTTTATATAATTCCTTTTGCTTTTCTGAAATAGAAGCAGGAATATTTATCATAATTTTTGCATTTAAATTTCCAAAACCACCAGACTTTTTAGGAAGCCCAAGTTCTTTTAATCTTAATGTTTTTCCACTTCTAGTTTCAGGTGGTATTTTTATTCCAATAATTCCGTGCAGTGTTGAAATATCTTTTTTACAACCCAAAACGGCCTCAGCAGGAGTTATTTCAATATTTTTAGTTACATCTTCACCATCAATAATATATTCATTATCCTTAAATTTTATTGTGAAATATAAATCACCTTTGCGACCATAATTATCTTGTTTTCCTTCGCCTTTTAAACGAATTTTTTGACCTTCTTTAACACCTTTTGGAATTTTAACAGTTAAGTTTCTTGATTTACTTACAATGCCGGTTCCACCACAATCAGAACAACTTGAACCAATGCCTGAACATTTCAAGCATTTTTCAACAGTATTCATTTTTACGCTAATAGGTTTATCGCTCATTAAATCTCTAGCTGTTATATTCAAATCTTGTGTAATATCAAGGCTTTCCTCTTGTTTATGTCCGCCACAGCAACCACCACTGCCACAACCTGCAGAACTATGAGGATTTGCACCGCCAAATAAATCCTCGTATGAAAAACCTTGAGCACCGCCGGCTCTTGATGATGTTCTTTGACTTCTAGCACCGCCCATAAAATCACCAAAAATAGAACTAAAGAAATCAGAGAAATCACCACCACCAAAAGATTGGGAGAAACCACCTTGATTAAAATTATTAAAATTAAAACCTTCAAAACCTGGAGGAGGAGTAAAATTAGCACCTTGCTGCCAATTAGCTCCTAAACTATCATATCTAGACTTCTTTTCTTTATCAGAAAGAACTTCATATGCTTCATTTATGTCTTTAAATTTATTAACTGCATCAGGCGATTTATTTACATCTGGATGATATTGTCTTGCCAATTTACGATAAGCAGACTTTATTTTCGCTTCTGTTGCGTCTCTATCTACCCCAAGAATTTTATAATAGTCTTTATATTCCATTGAACATATCTCCTTAAATTAATAATAATATAAAAATTTCTAAGATTATTAATCTTTAATTATTTTTTAATTTTGTTATGTTAAGTAGTTAACAAACCAAGCGTTTTTTACTATCATATTGTTATGAAGAGATTATTGGGGATAGCTTTATTAGTACTAGTGTACTCTCAGCAAGTTTCATTTGCCGAGAGTCATTCCGAGTTATTAAAAAACAATATTAAAGAGAACCTAAATCCAGTATATTCATCAATAATTGCAAAAGAAATAAACAATACAACTGTTATTAAAATAAATAATGACAACTATGCGATAAAAGATAAACTTCAAAATTTAGAGTTATTATCGTCTTTTCAAGAGCACGATATTCAAGATGGAATTGTGTATAGAGAAGACCAAAGAACATTTGATGCACTTGACCCTAAAAAAGAAAATGACAAAATTTCATATTATCCAGGGTTAAGAGGTCCAAACCAATTAATTGTTTATACACCCAATTATGGACCAAGAACAGGAACAAACGAATTTGGAACAGAGGCAATCATAAGAAACAATATGGTTGTTGAACTTAATGGTGCAGATTCCATTATTCCAAAAGATGGATTTGTAATTTCTGGTCATGGAAGTGCAAAAACTTGGATTACAAACGCTATACAAGTCGGGTCAAAAGTATATCTAGACTATGGGACAAACACAATCAAAGCTTATCTTGTACCTGAAAGTTTAATGTATGCAGCAAAACAAAAACTTACAGAAGTAAATGACTTAGTTGAACACTATAAAAAAATAGATATTCTATACAACGATAAAAAAGCAAGCGAATACTTAGAATTATCAAAGGAAGCACTAAGAAAAGCAGAAGCAAAACCAGAAAAAACCCAAAGCTATATTAATGAAGCAATGGACGCATTAAACTTAGCAATAAAAAATGCTATTCCATACAAAGATTCAGAACTAAAAGGTGTATGGATTAGACCAACAGAAAAAACTGCTTCAAAAATCGCAAAAACTCTTGATAGAATTCAAAATGCAGGGATTACAGATATTTTCTTAGAAACATACTTTCATGGAAAAACAATTTATCCTAGCAAACACTTGAATAGATGTGGCATTATTTCTCAAAGAGAAGAATTTGTTGGCTTTGACCCACTTCAAGTTTGGATAGATGAAGCACACAAAAGAGGAATGAAAATTCACGTTTGGTTTGAAGCATACTATGTTGGAAATGACAATCCAAAAACAACTCCAAATCATATTTTAAGTGTATATCCATTGTGGGGAAACAAAAGATTAATTAACTATGATGCAACAGAACCTGTTGCGTCTTTATCAGAGCACAATGGATACTTTTTAGACCCAGCAAACATCCAAGTACAAGAACACTTAATTTCTTTAATAAAAGAAATCGTTCATAACTACGAACCAGACGGAATAAACTTAGATTACATTCGCTACCCACAAACTGTTGACCCAACTTTTTCAAATTATGCTGATATGAACTGGGGTTATACAAAAGCGGCAAGAGAAGAGTTTATCTCACTTTATGGAATTGACCCAATCAATATAAAATATGGCACAGGCGATTGGGAACTTTGGTCTATGTTTAGACAAAGTCAAATTTCAAATTTCGTAAAAGACGTAAAAAAGATTACGAAAAAAGAAGGTATAACACTTACTGCGGTTGTTTTTCCTGATTTAAAGAAAAGCATTTCAACAAAAATGCAAAACTGGAGATTATGGTCAATTAACAACTACGTTGATGGTTTAACACCATTAATTTTGACGGGTGATAAAAATACAGCAGACTTATTAATTGAAGATATAGTTAAAAATACAAGTTCAATGACAAATATTTATCCAGGAATATTTGTAACCTTTATGGGTGGACCTTTTGACAACTTGCTTGTTCAAATACATAAAACAAGAAAATTCAACACAGAAGGTGCAATACTTTTTGACTATGCTCATTTAAATGATGAGTACGTAGATGCACTAACTACAAGAGTATTTAATAAATACTATGACCCAAGAAATATAAGAGAAAAAGAAGAATCTAATTATAACCATAAAGTAAAACTAAACAAGAAAGAAAAAAAGAAACGAAAAAGAAAATAATTAAAGTCTAGTTTACTAATTGAAAGAGTTTAACAGATAAGCTAATATTTTTTTATGACAATACTTGAAATCAAAAATCTTAATTTATCCTTTAAGTCTGATGATAAAGAATATCAGGCATTATACGATGTAAATTTGTCATTAAAAAAAGGAGAAATGTTAGCGATTGTTGGCGAATCAGGTTGCGGAAAAACAATTACAGCAATGTCTGTTTTAAGACTATTGGCACCAAATGCAAAAATAACTTCTGGAGAGATAATTTATAACAATAAAAATCTACTTTCTCTTCCTGAAAAAGAAATGCAAAAAATTAGAGGAAAAGAGATTGCACTTGTTCCTCAAGACCCAATGACTTCTTTAAACCCGCTATACACAATTGGCTCACAACTTTTAGAAGTCATCGAAACTCATCAAAATTTAAAAGGCGAAGAGGCTGAAAAAATTGCAATTGAAGTTCTTGAAAAAGTGAAAATCCCAAATGCAAAAGAACGTTTAAGTGCGTATCCGCACGAATTTTCTGGTGGTATGCGACAAAGAGTTATTATCGCAATGGCAATTGCATGTAACTCAAAAATTATAATTGCAGATGAACCTACAACTGCGCTTGACGTTACTGTTCAAGCACAAATTATGAATTTACTAAAAGAAATTCAAAAAGATTTAGAAACATCATTCATTTTCATTTCACACGATTTCGGACTTGTATATGAAGCAGCAGACACAACAGCAGTAATGTATGCTGGACATGTGGTCGAAAATGCACAATCTTATGAATTATTTAAAAACCCAAAACATCCATACACACAAGCACTGCTAAAAACTTTGCCAGATTTTAATTCAACAAAATTAGAAGCAATTGAAGGGCAACCACCATCTATTAAATACCATTTTGACGGATGTCCTTTTGAACCAAGATGTTCTCAAAGACTTGATATTTGTACAAAAGAATATCCAAATTTTGAAGGCGTAAAATGTTGGCTTTATAAATAATATAAGATATAATTTTTTTATGACCGAACAGAATGTACAAAAGCCAAAGAAAAAGAAATTCAAACTGCATTATTCAATGCTTACAATAGTACTGCTTATTTGCATTATCGAACTTGTTGTAAGTAATGTTCAGAATATATCAAAAAACATTCACTATTCAGCAAAAATAAAAGGTCTAGAAAAAAAGAGAAACGAAGAATTAAGCATAAATAAACAATTAAAATCAGAAATCGAAAACTATAATTCACAAGCAACTTTAGAATCAATTGCTAGAAACAACCTAAAAATGGCAGGCAAAGACGAAATTTTAATTATTATAAATAAGCCTGAACAGACAGAAGAAGTTGAAAAAACAGAAACAAAATCTAAAAAGAAAAAATAGTCAGATTCCGAAACAATTTCGGAAGGACATTATTTATATAAAATACGAAAGACCGCCTTGTAAAGAGGCGGTCTTAAACTCTCTATCGTTAACTATTTGACTGCAACTAGTCTTAAGTTAACACCTATTTCTGTGTTCACTTGTCTGACGCTTGCTATCGCCATTGCTCTGCGTTTTTTGGCGCCTCTCAAGAAAAATTCAACGCCGTCTGATATATTGCTTGTTGGTATTACAATTTGTTTTTTCATTTTACTGTTCCCTA
>CAZNLZ010000023.1:0-12022 GCA_964574225.1 uncultured Muribaculaceae bacterium
GTTGCAATGTTTCCGCAGTGTGCAGCAATTCTTCTTAAATCATTTAATAAATCAGAGAAGATAAAGCTTCTTTCTGCGCTGCATAAACCGCCTTGTAACCTTTGAATATGGTTCTTTTTCGCTCTTTTAACACCCTTTTTAATAACAGCTTCAAGAGGTTCAATTTTTTGAGCTAACTCAAGATTGTCTGTTCTGTAACAGTCAAGTGCCATTTCGTATATTTCTTCAACAGCGTTTACGATTGTTTTGATTTCTTCAACAGCTTCATCAGAGAATTTTAGTTCTTTTTCATTAAGCTTTTTCGCGTATTTTAGAATATGTGAAGCGTGGTCGCCAATTCTTTCAAAGTCACCTATTGAAAGCATAATTTGAGAAATTTTATTGTTGTTTTCCTCTGTTAAATCTTTACCTGAAAGCTTCAATAAATATGAATTTAGGTAATCTTCAAAATTATCGATTGTTGTTTCATTTTCTACAATCATATCAGCATCTTTTGAATTAAAGCTTTTTAGCATTTTTGAAGATGTAATATAGTTGTATTGAACAAGTTCCGCCATTTCAATTGTTTTGTTGAATGATTCAGATATAGCAAGTGCTGGAGTATTTAATAATCTTTCGTCTAAGAATATCTTTTTCTTTGAATCTTCTTTCTTATCAGGAATAATTCTCTTAGCTGCTTTTTCTAAGAATTTAATGAAGTTGAATAGCATTATTGCTGTGAGTATGTTGTATGTTGAGTGAACAATTGCAACACCAGCAGGATTGATATCTGTGTTTACAAACGCAAAATGGAATATCGCATTTGCAAAATAAAATAGTGGTAATAAAATTATTGCACCAATTGAGTTAAATAATACGTGAACAACAGCAACTCTTTTAGCGTTTGTACATACACCAATACTAGCAAGTACGGCAGAGATACAAGTACCTAAGTTTTGTCCTAAAATGATTGGAATAGCTGCGCCCCAAGATACACCGCCAACCATTGATAATGCTTGAAGAATACCAACAGAAGCAGATGAGCTTTGAATAATGATTGTTAATATTAAACCAACTGCAAATCCTAAAAATGGGTTAGTAAATGCAACCATCATATTTCTAAAGTCATCGTTTTGAGATAATGGTGACATAGAACTAGACATTAAATTCATACCAAACATAAGAATTGCAAATCCGACCATTACGGAACCAACACTTTTGTTCTTTGTGCTTTTTGCTGCCATTATCATACAAACACCAATGAATGCTAATAATGGAGTAAATGATTCTGGCTTTAATAGTTTTAATACTAATGAAGTTCCAGCATCAATACCACTTAAACTTAAAATCCAAGCTGTAATTGTTGTACCAATGTTTGTACCAATAATAACACTTATTGTTTGGTGTAATTCCATAATTCCAGAGTTTACAAGACCAATCAACATTACTGTTGTTGCTGATGATGATTGTATAACTGCTGTAATTCCAGCACCAAGTAATAATCCTTTTAATGGACTTGAAGTCATTTTCTTTAATAGTTTTTCAAGTTTGCCGCCAGCTACTTTTTCTAAGCCAGATGACATAATTGCAATACCATAAAGGAAAAATGCTAAACCACCAATAAGGGTCAAAATTGAGAATATATCCATACTTTCTCTTCCTATTCCTTTGTATCTTTTCTCTCTTTTTCAATATATAAAAAATAAGGTGTTCTTTATATTGTTTGTGACGATTTTGATACATTTATTTGGTACTTATTTTTATCTTTTTTAGTGCCTTTAAACTATGTTTATCATTGTATAACATTAAAAGTTCGGCTTCGTCTGAAATATTTCCAAAGTGATAAAAAGGCTTGTCTATATAATATTTTTTTATTATGTCTCCATAGTTTATAAATATTTTTTCTTTTTCTTCATTCGTTAATATATTATTGCTTGAAAATTTTATTACGTTGCTAAAATATTCATTGCTTTCATTTATTCTAATTCCATATTCTCTAGGATTTTTTGTCATTGCTGATTGTTCATATAGGCTAAAAACCCCCATAATTGGAACCTGTATGTATTTATTATTTTTTTTGAAGAAATTTATAGTATCCATTGCTTCAGAGTATGTTTCAGATGGAAAACCTATGAATGAAAATAAGTAGTTAACAATTCCTACTTCATTGGCTAATTTTAGTATTTTAATTCTTTTTTCAAAGTTTACACCTTTATTTATTAGGGTATGTATTCTCTTATTTCCTGTTTCAAAACCCCATTGTATAAATCTCAATCCAGCTTTATATGCTTTGTTTAAGAGCTTTTTATCTATTTTCTCTTCAAGTCTTGCGCAAATTTTAAACCTTATATCCAATTTGTTTTCTATTAATTTATCTGATAATTTGTCTAAAAAGTTAGGGTGAACGGCTTCATCAACTATATCAAAGTATTTTGCATTGTATAATTCTTTGTATTCTTGTAATTCAGAAACTAAGTCGTCAATTTTTTTTGTTGAATATTTTTTGTTGTATGAATGGTCACAAAATGTACATTTGTTCCAATAACACCCTTTACTTGTTTGAATTGGAATAATGGCAAATGGTGAAAAATATTCTTTGAAATCAAAATCGCTGAAATCTGGCGTATGGGTTTTATGTATGGCAGTTGGTTCAATATTTTTATTTGTAATTATTTGGGTTCCTTGTTTGTGGATTAAATTTGGAACTTCGTTAATGCTTATTTCTTGATTTATGAATTTTGCTAATTCAATTATTGAAATATCCCCTTCATTAATTGAAATGCTATCTGCAAATAAGTCAAAAAACTCTGGGATTTTTTTTATTTTTTCAATAATTCTGCTAAAGAAACATCCACCAATATTTATATGTGCCTTCGTTTCTTTTTTTAGCAAATAGGCAAGAGTTAGACCACTAATTAATTGTATATGTGAATTGATAGAAATTCCGATATATGAATAATTATTCTTTTTGATTTTTTCTATTTCTTTTTTATAAAATTCAATAAAAATATTTTGCGATTCATTAAATATTATTTTCTTTATTTCATCATATTTTGGTTCCGAATATTTGTTTGAATAACAAAAGTTTTTATTTATTATATATGGGAAATATGGTAGGGAACTAATGTATAGCGATTTTTTTATAATATTCCAAGCAATAAATAACTTTTTATATTCAAAAAACGTTTCTTCTTTTTTTACTATATTTATCGCATTTTCGATTCTTTTTGAATATTTTAATAAATCTGAATCCTCTTCTAATAATTTTTTATATTCTTTGTATTTGTAATTTGAAATTTTTTCTTCATATGTTGCATTATTTTCTAAAATATTTTTTTTATTTTTTTCTAAATTACTATATTCTAGTGTTATTTTATTAACACAATTATTTATTTGTTCTTCGTTTAAAATATATTTAAAAAATTCGATGTTTAAATCTAGTGCGTGTGCATTAAAACCATTATTTTTTAGTTGAGATACTAAAGTTGGTAATGCTAGATGAGGTGCTATTGGCGTCCAAAAAGGTGGAAAAATAAGTAAAAATTTTTTTGTATTTGTCATTTGATATATATTTCTTCTTTTTATGTATTTTTGAATTATTTTTATTATATAAAACTTTTTCTTTAATGTTAATTTTGAAATTTTATTTATTACACTTTTAGTATGATTGTACAAATTCGATACAAAGTGTATAATCAAAAATTATGAAGAATTTATTTAGTACAAAATCAGCATTTACTTTAGCCGAAGTTCTTATTACTTTGGTAATTATTGGTGTTCTTGCTGCAATGACAGTTCCTAGTTTAATGAATAACACCAATAAAAAAGAAAATATTGTTCGTTTTAAAAAGTCTTTATCAACAATTAACCAAGCGTTAAATAGAAACAAAGCTTTATATTATTTTGATATGTCTTCAATTGATTCAAATTGTAAAAATGAAGCAACTGACGATTCTAATACAATAATGTCTGTTTGTAGTATTTTTAATACAACATTGCTTAAAGTTAAGTCATATGACTATTCAAAATTAAGGACTCCACAAGGGAAACTTTATTATCAAGTTTTATATGGTAGTGGAACAACTCCTGATACTCAAATTAAAGAACAAGGTATTCAGCTTTATTATTATGAAATGATTGCAGGTGAATTGTTTGCGTTTCACTCTCCACACAAAGGAAATAATACTGTTCCTGCTTGCACGTTAAGAAATAGAACATTAAAGCAAGCATTACAAAATAAAGATTTTCAAAAATATTGTATTGCGTGGGTTGATATTAATGGCGTTAGTCCGCCAAATAGAGAAGTTAGATGTTCTGATGGCAGAGCACATTATGGTGATGGCGCTGATTGTGAAGTTCCATTGAAATATATCACTGATGTTTATCCAATTGCATTATATGATGGCACTGCGGTTCCTGCTTCAGCTGCTGCTAGCGAAGTATTAAAAATGTTCTAATTATAATTTTGTGTAAAAAATTATTTTGTTTGGGTTTTATATTTTCGTAGGTGTTTTATGAGAATATCCCAAACATTTGATATTAATTTGAATAGAAATTATAAAAACGAACAAAATTCGTTTAAAGAGTTTTGCAAAAATTTATTAAATACAACTGATTTAAAGAATATGCCAATATATTATGTGCCTTCTTTTGGCGCAAAAACAAATGCTCAAAAACTTGAATATATTGGTGAAGATAATTTCCCAAATCCTGCCATTTTAGAAACCTATAAACAAGCTATTCAAAATGGTGAAGATGTTTTGCTTTGTGATATTCATAAGGATTTTTATTCTGGATTGCTATCTTGTTCTACGCTTGATGAGGCAAAACAATTATATCCAGAATTTTTAGATGTTATCGATGCAAGTCAACTTCCTGAAAAAGAATATAATGGATTTTTAAAACGAGTTGCTAGTGGTGATGTTGAAGGTGTTGCACTTGATACTTTGTCGTTAGATATTCTTAAAAAGCATTATGGTCAATCACAAGGTTATGCAAAAAAGGAAGTTTATTGGGGGCTTGACCCAAAAACTAACCAAAATTTATTCTCAAAACTGAATATTAATACTTTAAATAGAGAATACTTTATTACGATTAGTCGTGAAACACCTGAAAGACGTGCTATTTGCTCTCAAAACACTCAAAAATTATGGCAGAATTCTGAATATAGAACTGGGCGTTCAGAAGATGCGAAAAGAAGATGGAAAAGACCTGAATATCGTCAAATGAGAGAGGAAAGTTTACAACAACAATGGTCTGACCCTGCAAAACGAGAAGCACAAGCAGAAGCGATGCGAAAAATGCATGAACAAGAAGGCTTTGAAGAAAAACGCATTGCAGCTATAAAACAAGGTTGGGCTGATCCTCAAAGAAGAGCAGAACTTACGGACATAAATCATCGTGTATTGGCTCAACGTTGGGCAAATCCAGAAGCAAGGCAAAAAATGTCAGCCTTTATGCTTGAAAAATGGCAAGACCCAGAGTATAGAGAAAAAATATGTTCTGGTATTTCTGCAAGAATGATTGAACGTTGGAAAGATCCTGATTATATTGCGTTTAAAACTAATGCGAAACTTGAACAGTGGGCTGTTCCAGAATTTAGAGAGCATATGTCAGAAGTTATGAAAGCTCATTGGCAAGATCCAGAGTATAGAGAAAAAATGGCAATATATTCAGAAGCCTTAAAACTTGCTTGGGAAATGCATCCTGAAATTACAGAAAAAATGTCTGAAATTGCACAAGAATTTCCTAGCTTGCCTCGTGTTTTAACAAAAGCACAAGAAGGAAGCTCTTTAACAAATGATGAAGATAGAATTTTAAGGTCTTATTATAAAAAATGTCATACAGAAATGCCTAATTTTACTTGGATTGTTGGTCAAACTCAAAAGGAAATTTTGGCTATTTGGGAAAGTTTAAGACCAAGCGAAGAATAAATTATTTAATTTTGTAAACGATTATTCATTTCTGCTAAAGATTTTGAATAGAAATTCCGTTAACTTTTCTATGCATTCGGAATGTAAGGAATAGTTATGGAAATTTTTAATAGAGTTGAGACATCAATTTCAAAACTTTCAAAAATAAAGCAAAAAGAGAAAAAAGAAGAGGTTTCATTTAAGGGGGCAGAAACTGTAAGTTCTAATTCTGCTGTTGAAAGTATGGCAAAAGCTAAAATTATGCTTGATAAAGCATATACAAAACCAATTCCTTATGAAACTAAAGTTAAAATGCTTAAAGAGAGAGAAATTCCAGAAGAAAAAAGACATATTTTTCTTTCTGTGAATGACGAAACATTTAGGGAAATGATGTCATTTGTTGATTGTGGTTTAAATGCTGATGAGGTCAATTCTGTTTATAATGGTTATTGGGGAAATGATGATAACAGAAAAGCAGCTGAATTAGCAAAATATAATATTCCATTTAGCTTTGCAAAAAATTTGTTTTCTTATTCTGGTGTTCCACCAGAAAAAATTGAGTTTTTAAAGCAGGCTAAATTTGATTTTTCTGAGAAACGAGAATACTTTAAAGTTGATGAATACACACTAAAAAGAGTTTTGCGTGATGAAAATGAATTCAATAGATTTAATTCAATGTTTCAACGTGGTATTGATGCAAATCTTGCTTTATATACAATGCGTTTAAGAGATAATGAATTAGAACGTGTAAATAAAGCTATAGATGAAAATAAAACTTTGAGCAATTCGGCTGCGGCAGCATATTGTATGGGCTCTTTAAAACCTGAAGAAATCAAAAAGGTTCAGGAATTATCTCAAAAATACAAGCTTGATGCCAATAATTATGATTTTTGGTTGCCAGTTGTAAAAGCTCGTGATATTGAAAGAACCGGAAGACTTTTAGAATTAGGGGTTCCTCTTGATTGTTTAAAAAATACTATTGTATTAAATGACGAGCAAGTTACTGATGCTTTAGCACAGGCGAAAAATAATAATATTCCTGTTGATACTTCTATTAATATATATCAAAGAACAGATTATAGAGAAGATAGAAGAACAACAGCTTATAAATTGTTAAAAATGCCACATGTAGAGCCTCAATATGTTCTTTCATTAGCTGGACTTGATAATCCTGTTGCGGCTGAAAAAGCCGCTGGATATATGTCTAGAGGCATTGAATACTATAATGCAGTTAATTTGGCACTTTTAGATAAAAGTGACGAAGATAAAGAAAAAATAATTTCTTTGTTACCACTATTTAAAGATGTATCTCAATCTATAGCATTTTTAGAGTCTGATTTATCAGAAGAAGATTCTGCTAAGGTGTTAGGTTTAGCGCAAAAAGGTGCAAATCTGTATTTAGCTAAGTTCTGCTTGCAATCACCGGCATGTTATGAAAAGGCAAAAGCAATAATTGATTCAAATCCTGAAATATCTTTAGAAGGTGTTTATGGTGGTTGGGAACCAGAAACATTAAAACATCTTGATTTGTTATCTGTTGGTGTGCCTGCAAATGAATTGTCATTCTTTGAATATTCTGCAAAGCCAGAAGATATTGAATTGTTGAGAAGTGGTGTTAAATATTCTGCTTTAAAGACAATGAAAGATTATGAAGAAAAAGGAACAAATTGTTCCGAACTTGTTGATTTCTTAAAAAAAGGTGTTGAATTTAAAATAGCTGCTGATATCTGTTTTAATAAGCTTCCATCTTCGTCTATTCCAAAAGAAGCAATTTTAGAATGGACGACACCAGCGTTAGATGAGGATGATGCCACAAAAATTATGGCATTAGCAACGCTTCAAAATGAAAAAGGAGTAAATTGGCAACCTGAAGTTGGAAAAGATAAGCTTATTTCATATGTTTCTGAATTGAAAAATGTTAAAAATCTCACAGAAATTTATGATTCCGGTCTTTTAAATGATAAAGCTATTCAAAATTATAAAGAACTTGAGAAAAGAGGATTATCTTATGAAAATTCAGATGTTGCACTTGTTTTGTCACAATTAGATTATAAAGACTCTTTACAATATGATAGAGTTTCTGAAATGTTGAAACATAAGGTTCCTTTTGAAAGAATATTGTATTCAATGAACGATGATAAAGCATTCATTGATGCTATTAAAAATTATTCGAATAAGGAAAAAACTTATAGTTATATTACATTGTGTTCCAATCTGGTTAATTTTTATAATTCGGGCATGAAGCTTGAAGGATTAGAAAAAATATCAAATGAATGTTTTTATAAACCAAAAGATTGTTTTGCGCAAATTGGTGAATACCTAAAACGTGGACATAATGTTGATGATGCCGTAAAAATTTCGACATATACATCTTATCTTTCTGATAGTTTCTTTGACCGTAATATAGATTATGAAAAAACTGCTAAAAAGAGAGAGTTTTTCTCTGAATACATTTTAAAAGGTTGTTCTTATGATTATTTAAGTAATATTTCATATTCAGAAGAAAAAGTAAATGCTTTCTTATCTCTTGTTGAACAAGGTTTTGAACCTGCACTTGCTCAAAAAATGGTTATTTGTGGTGTGAAACCAACTAATGAGAAAAAAATTGCGAGAATAAAAGAACTTGAAAGTGCAACAATCAATGAAGATTTAAAGAAAGCTTCTGGTAATCCAAATCTTTATCCAATGATTGATAAGTTGTATAACTTTAATAATTATTCTGTTGGTGCATTTTCTGCGCTTGTTAATTCTGATGTTTCGTTAAAAGATTTGTTTAATAGTGGTAAGACTTTTGTAAAATCGCCATTGAAACAAGCTATGAAACGACCAAATTTATATCTGACAGATATTCCTGTCGAAGATACTGAAAAAGTGAATGGTGAATATCCAAAACTTACACCTAAGAAGCTTGCTGATTACCAAAATAGAATGCTGTCTTTTTTTCAAGGAAATATGTCAGAAATAACAAGGGCATTGAAATATCTTGATGTTGATATGTTTAATCAAATGATGGACAAGCGTACAACTACATTCTCTGAACAATTAGAAATGTTGAATAAGATGAATGATAGCCACTATGAACTTGCTTCTAAGCTGACAAAATGTCGAAAGGATAATGGGAAGCTTTTAAGTTCAAAGGAAAAAATTGATTTGTCAAAAATCGTTTTATATCACCAAATGGGCTATATCGATGTTACTTATTTACATGATGTTATTAAAAATGGAAGTGTAAATGTTTCTGAGTTAAATAAGCAAATTTTCAACACGCTTATGGATACAATTGGTATTTCGCCAGAAGAAGCCGAACAACATAGTGATAAATTAGATTTTGATGAAGATTATATGTATTTGCTTCTTCGTACACAAAAAACAGCCGATTTTGCTTGGTTTAAAGAGGCATTAGATAGCCCAGATGAAAAAGAACGTACGCTAAATATGTTGAAAGGTCTGTTAGATAATCCTGAAAATTTAGCACATAATGGACTGACAGAAGAAACAGCTATTGCGTTGATTGATTTGTTAAATCGTTCAGAGGATATGGAAGAAAAAGACGTATTTAGAGAATATTGTGTTATTTCTCCATTTTTTGCAACTGTTGATATAACGGCTCAAGATATTGCAAAACTAGCTATTCTTCAGAATTTCAAATCTTATATTCAAGATGAAAATAATTCTATTGGACAAGTGAATGCTAAAACTAAACAAATATTTGAGCAACTTGGACTTGATTATCAACAGTGGGTAAATTATCAAGAGGAAGATTCTATTGAGTTTAATGGTCATAAATTTGACTTAAAATTGTGGGATAGAAAACCACAAAAAGACTTGTTTATGGGTAATAGAACCTCATGTTGTACTGCAATTATAGATGGTGGAAATGGTAAAGCAACGCCTATTTATCTATCTAATACAGCGTTTAACGTTGTCGAACTAACAGATGAAAATGGTCAAATTGTTGCAATGTCTAGAATTTTCCCTGCAAAAGTTGATGAAAATCCGTCTTTAATTATTGAAAATATTGAAATAAATAATGCATTTTTGAAATCTAGAACAGAAGCTGAATTAAAAGAACTTCGAGATAAAATGTTTGCATATATTGGTGATATTGCATCATCTATTTCAAACGGGCATGAAATGGATATATATTTCTCTAAAAATTATACACATGTTCCATTGGATGATTTTACAGCAACAAAAGAAACCGTTGATTTTATAGGTGAAATTTCAGCTGATAAAGTTTATTTGAACTGTAAACCTGGTTGGGTTGCACCTTCTGAGTTGAAGAATGAAGCCTGCGACTTGTATCAAATTTCTTAGATTTAAAGAGAGGCAATTGCCTCTCTTTTTAGTCTAATATTGACGTAATTATGTCCGTAATACTTTGGATTTTCGCTATTTCTACATCTTCTTGTGTCGTATAAGTCGTGTAATCGTCTTCGTAGTTGTTGCAGTTGTTACAATGGTTATGATGAATGTACATAATTTTTTGATGATGAGGTTTTGGTGGTGGCATTTTGTGTTTGTGGTGATGTCTGTCAAATGCAAAACAAGGTGTTGATAGTAAAAAACAGCTTACAATTAAAATTGATAATTTCTTTTTCATAATTACCTCTTTTCTTCCTTATGTATTTTAAAACGAGTTCTTTTAAAATAAAGTTCAAAAAGAATGTCTTTGCGAGCGAAGCTAAGCAATCCAGAAATTTTAAACTTGCGTGTGGACTGTTTCATTTCATTCGCAGTGACTTAATAAAAAAAGAGAGCCAGAAATGGCTCTCTTTTTTAAAAATATGCGATTGATTTCGTAAACGAAGTTTACTACATCATGCCGCCCATTCCGCCCATAGCGCCCACGTCTGGCATTGCAGGCATTGGAGACTTAGATGGAATATCTACTACTGCTGCTTCTGTTGTTAATACCATACTTGCAACAGATACTGCGTTTTGTAATGCACTTCTTGTTACTTTCGCTGGGTCAACAATACCTGATGTAATCATATCAACGTATTTGTTTGACATAGCGTCATAACCTTCTGTTTTTGGAAGTTTTTTAACTGTTTCTACAACAACTTCACCTTTAACACCAGCATTGTCAGCGATTTGCTTCAATGGAATATATAGTGAATCTAATAAAATTCTGAAACCTACTTTTTCATCGTCTGTTGTGTAAGAAACTGTATTGATAGCTTTTTCTAAGTCTTGCATAACTCTGATAAATGCAACACCACCACCAGGAACAATACCTTCTTCTTTAGCAGCTCTTGTAGCATTTAGTGCGTCTTCAATTCTTAGTTTTCTTTCTTTTAGTTCAACTTCACTTGCTGCACCAACTTCGATTACAGCAACACCGCCAGAAAGTTTTGCTAATCTTTCTTGTAGTTTTTCTTTGTCATATTCAGAGTCAGAAGCTTCGATTTGACGTTTGATTAATTTCACTCTGTCTTCGATTTGACGTTTTGTTTCGTCGCCAACAACAATTGTTGTATCGTCTTTTGTTACTGTTACACGTTTTGCTAAACCTAGCATTTGAACTGTTACGTTTTCTAATTTAATACCAAGTTCTTCTGTGAACATTTGTCCGCCTGTTAAGATAGCGATATCTTCTAACATAGCTTTTCTTCTGTCACCAAAACCTGGAGCTTTTACAGCAACTGCTCTTAATACTTTTCTCATTGTGTTAACAACTAATGTTGCTAATGCTTCGCCTTCAATATCTTCAGCGATGATTAACAATGAACGTCCGTCACGAGCTACTTGTTCAAGAACTGGAACTAAGTCTGCAATTAAGTTGATTTTTTTGTTTACACATAGAACGTATGCGTCTTCTAAAACAGCTTCCATTCTTTCTGGGTCTGTTACGAAGTAAGGTGAAATATAACCTTTATCAAATTGCATACCTTCTACAACTTTTAGGTTTGTACCTGTTGATTTTGATTCTTCAACAGTAATAACACCGTCGTGTCCAACTTTTTCCATAGCTTCTGCAACAAGTTTACCAATTTCTTCGTTGTTACCAGCAGAAATTGCAGCAACTTGAGCTAATTTTTCTTGAGAATCTACTGATTGAGACATGTCTTTGATTGTATCTAATGCGATAGCAACTGCTTTATCCATACCTCTTTTAATACACATTG
>CAZNLZ010000024.1:0-11874 GCA_964574225.1 uncultured Muribaculaceae bacterium
CATCAACTCAGGTCGATCCATCAACTCAGGTTGATCCATCAACTAAAACTGATCCAACAGTTTCTTCTGATGTGGCAGAACTAAGAGCAAAGATAGAAAACTCTGTGCTGGCAGATGCAAATGATAATCTAAAATCACCTGAAGATATTATTCAAATGTGGATTGACATAGGTAAATATGCTGCAGATGATCCGGTTATAGCTGAATTGCGCGAATCTTATGTGACATATTCTGATACGGATGAAGCTCAAATTGCTAAATATACTGATCCAAATGGTGCATTTGGTATGACAAGAGATGACGCAATTGCATTCTTAAAAGATAAAGGACAATTAGGTAATCCAGTTACAACATCATCAACTGAATTAGAAGATCCTAATGCTCATAAATCGCTTAATCAAAAAGCTATAGAGCATCACGCTAGTGAAATGTTAGATGCGTTAAAAGGTGCTGGTTCTGATATGGATGCAGTAATGGATGTACTTAAAGACAATAACTTAAAACCTGAAGATATTGTAGATATTGTTACTGAATTTAAGAAACAATCTGGCGGTACTTCTTTAGTTGAATATCTTGATAACCAATGGGCTGATTCTGATGAGGTTCAAATATTACTTGCAGATAAATTATATGAAGCAGCAGAAAAAGGTGATCCGGACGCGGCAAAAGCTATTGCGGATATGATGAAAGGCGCAATGGCAGGAAATGGTACTGCTGGTGCATTCTTAGAAGAAATGTTCAATAAGTTGAATGGTAAATCTGAGATTCTGCAGGCTGTTGTAGATTCTTATAGTGGTAATTTAGAGTCTGATATCAAAAGTGATCATAAAAACTGGTATGGCTGGGGTGTAAATTCTACTGGTCAATCATATCTAGATATTATTGATAAAACGTTGAATGATTACTACGAAAGAGAATAATAATTAAAAGGGACTTCTTACGAAGTCCCTTTTTTATGCTTAATATGTGTTTTAAAAACTGTTTGATTGTAATATTCATCATTTGGTATTGGTAATAAATATTTTTCTTTAGCTTTATCTGCTGGAACAAATACACCTGAAAAGTTATTCTCAAATACTAACTTCCAATCCTTATGTTCAAGAATTTTTTCATATACAGGATAGTGTTTTTCAATAATCATTACGTCTGTTTGGTAATCACGAATAATTTTGTACCAATCATTTTGTACTAAATGAAAGTCTTTTAATTCTAATAGTAAATTAGGGTTATAAACTTCTTCATATCTGCCATCCATAACTATTAAATTGTGTGGATACAATTTATATCCGGCATAACTTCCGTAATCAAAATTGATAAACAAATTACCTTTTATATCATTTATTCTTATAAATTCTATAGCGAATCGTGGGTAGTCTGTTTCTGTTATTCTGATTTGTTTATTTGTATTTAAAATAAGTGGTACGGACATAATTAGTAAAAGAAAATATATAGTTACTTCTTTTGCTAAAACAAAACTTTTGATGTTCTCTTCATTTTTTATGTTTAATTTTTCTTTTATTTTTTGCATTAATGAATTAAATAGTTCGTAGAATTCATCATATAAAAGCGTTCCTGCTGTTAGTATAAAGAATGGAATATGTCTTATATGCGTTACTGATAGATAAATCATTGCCAAAATAATTAATAATTTTGTTTTATCTAGCTTTTCATAGTTGATTTTATTCTTAATTAGATAAATTGCTTGCACCATTATTATAAATACTAGATAACATTTGTACCTTAGGTATTGAGATAAATAATGAGCGTGAAATGGGCTTGTCCATTCTGTTATAAATGTTCTGTCCATTGTTGCTGCCATAAATAAGAATTTTACATATTCAAAGCCATATGGATTTATAAATAAAACTGCTAATGAACTTGCCAATGTTATTAAATAGTTTTTAACTGGTTTTTTATTTAGAAACTCGCCTACACAGTAAATTCCTAAAAGACCAAGTCCGCTTGCACAGCCTCCGTGAATATTGCTCCAAAATAACATTATTATTGGTAGCCATATTAAACTTTTTGTTTTGCCAAGCCTTGCTCTTTCAAGTAAATATAAGAATAAAGCAAAGAATAAGCTTGTAAATAATAAACATCTTGTTGTTGGACCGAGATTTTGTTGTACAGCCAAAAACATTATTGCAAAATATAAGATGTTATAGCTTATTGTTGATTTTGGGTTTCTTAATTCTACTGTTTTGTAGCAAAGGAACATTGTTAATGCAATTAAAATCCCTTTTAAAAAGATTAATCCGTCTGTTCCAAAGTATTTAAGTGCTAAGTAAAAAAATATGCTTGCGCCCCATTCGTGGTCATACCAAGTGTGTGTTGGTGTGTATGATAGAAAATCATTTTTTAGTACTTCAAAATTTTCTACTATATGTCCGCCAGCTATTAATCTTGCCCATAAGTCATTATCTGGATAGCTATTTGTACAACAAAGCCCAATACAAAGTGTAAATAGCGTTATTAAAAATATTACTTTTTTCCCGTTCATTAATACTCTCTACCCTAATCTATATGGTAGATTATATCATTGTATAAAAAAAGAAGCGAGTTAAATCGCTTCTTTCTCTGTTATTCGATTCTTTGTAGAATGATATTGATTTTTCTCATTCCTCCTGAATCTTTGATTTCGGCAAGTGGCGTGTAATTTGCAAAGTTCCTACGCCATTCTTTCATGAATTTTTTATTTTTCATTAATACTTTGGCATATGTTATATTTTGTTTTAAATCAATGGCTTTTCGTAATACATCTTCAATGTAGCCATTATCTTCTAACTCTAGTGCTTTCTTATAGTGCGCAAAAAGATGTCTTTGATATCGTCCACTTCTTTTATATGAAGCTTCTATATTTGCTTCAACAATTTTTAGAAATTCTTTTTCTGTAATTGATGTCGTATATGGTGCAAATGCAGATGTATCAACAGATAAGAATGTTAAGTCTCCTGATTTGATTACACCTTTATTCTCGCTTTTTCTTGCTTTTAAATAATTTAAACTATTAAAATTTTCTGCTTCTAAAATTTTACATACGTAATCTTCAACATAGTTTTCGATTTTGTTATCTACTTCCCTCTCAACTAGTGTTGTATTTCTATTCATGAAATTCTCCTTAAAAGTATATATTTATTTCTTCGGTAAAAATCGATTAAACTTTAACCTTGAAGTGCTTTTGTAATCAATATTTAACAATTCTTAATAAGGAAAAAATAAAATGACAATTTTTGCTTTTGTATATACTTTATATATATAAGGAGATACGAAATGAAGTCATTAATTAAATTTATTAACAGAAAAAAAAGATTTTCTACATTTGTATTATTGAATATCTAATACGGATAAATAATAAAATATATAATAGATAAAACAAACAGAATCCAAGAGATTATGTTTGTTTTATTTTTTTGTCCACATAAAACTTGAGTTAGTGGGTAAATAATAAAGCCAGCGATAATTCCTGAGCCGATGTTGTATGTGAAAATCATTGCGCAAATAGTAAATATTATTGGTGCAAATTCAGAAATATCTTCAAAGTCTGTTTTTGCTATTACAGTTGTCATCAAAATACCAACGTATAAAAGTGCTGGAGCATATGCATATGGTGGAATTATTGTAATTAGTGGTGTGAACATAAGCCCTAATAAAAATAGTGTTCCAACTGTTATTGCTGTTAGTCCAGTTCTTCCGCCTGCATTTATCCCAGTCATTGAATCAAGGTATGCACCTGGCGTTGTTGTTCCCATAAGTGGTGCTAAAATTACACAAAGTGAATCGACAATCATTGGTTTCTTTTGATTTTCGTTTGGATTATTGTTTTCTGTTTTATAACTAAGTCCTATTAAAGCTCCTGCTGTATCAATGTTTACAAGTAAGAAAATTACAAAAAACATTGGTATGAACTTTTTGTTTAGTAAGCCTAAAAAGTCAGTTTGTAATAGTGAAGGAATAGGACCGCTAGGTAGTGAAATGAATTTTTCTGGTAGTTGAACATCACCTAAAACTATTCCTAGTATTGTACTAGTAATTATTGAAATAAGAACAGCAGCCTGAACTTTTCTTTTTACTAATGCAATAAGTATAAGAAAACTTACTATACTTAAAATTATAGGTAGTTGAGTGAAATTACCTGTTTCTAATGGTATTGGATTTTGTGTAAAGTTTACAATCCCCATATCTTTTAATGCTATAAATATAAAGAAAAGACCCAATCCCGTACAAAATGCAACTTTAATTGCTTCTGGTATCTGATTTACAATATATGCTCTTAGATTAAATAGAGTCATAAATAGCAAAACTACACCACAAATGACTATTGCTGCTAGTGCTGTTTTTATTGAAAATCCAAGTGTAGAACAAATTGTAAATGCTATAAATGCTGTTTCACCTAAAAATGGTGCAACTGCATAAGGTTTGTTAGCAAAAAAGCCCATAAATATACAGCCTATAAATATGAATAGTGCTGTTATTGTTAATGTTGAAGAAAAATCTAAGCCTGCACTTGCAAGAATTTTAGGACTTAGAATAAACAAGTATGACATTGTAAAAAATGTTGTTAAACCTGCTAATAGCTCTGTTTTTATTGTTGTGTTTTTTTCTTTAATTTTGAAAAATTTTGAAATAAATTCTGTCATAGTAAACTCTCAAGTCTTTTTATTGTATCCTCGTCAAAAGCTTCTTGTGCTGTTTTTTCTCCTAACAATACACTTTCGCCTTTTGTTCTAAGTATATCATTAATTTTACTGTATGATGTATTTGTTGGTGTTGGTTTTGCGTGTTTTAGCATTTCTGTGAATATATTTTGTTCGTTTGTTATTTCCCTTGCAGGAGTAATTAGTCCACTTTTTGATAATTTTTTTATAGAATTTTCGCTAGATAAAAATTTAACTAATTTTATTGCGTTTTCTTTGTTTTTTGATTTTTTTGCTATTGCCCAACCTGATGAATCAATATAGATTTTGTTTGTTTCTGAAGATGGAAATTCAATGATAGTCCATTCAAAATCAATTGTTTCTTTAAATTTGGGTAGCATCCAACGACCACCTAAATACATTGCTAGTTTACCATTTATAAACATTTGCGCTGTTGTCATACTTGCAACTTCTGCTTTTGTTGGGGCAATATGATATTTATTTGCGTAGTCTGAATATAAATTTAATGCTTCATAGCTCTCTTTTTTATTTAATATAATTGAATTTCCCTCATCTGAAATTACTCCGCCACCATTTGATGCAATATAGTATAGCCAATATAAAGGGTCTTCTTCGTAGTTAATTCCAAAGTGATTTTCGTTAGTATATTTTTTTGCGATATCTTTTAATTCAAATATCGTTTTGGGTTTTATATTTTCTTTTACAATATCTTTGTTAACATATAAAACTAGAGCGGAAATATCACGAGGAATTGCATATATTTTACCATTATAAGTAAGGCTGTTTAATGCTTCTTCGTGGTAGTTTTTTAAATCTTCTTCAAAAATTTCTGTTAAATCTTCTAGCAAGTTTGCTTCCGCATACATTTTTAAATAATGATTGTTTATAAAAATAACATCTGGTTCTAAGTTTGATGCGAAAAGAAGATGTATTTTTTGAAAGTAGTTTTGTGGAATATGTTGAAATTCGACTTGGATATTGTTTTCTTTTTCAAAATCAGCCAAAAGTTCTTTTAGTAATTGAGTTTCAGTTTGTGAACCCCAAGAACTAAATTTAACGATATTATCTTTTTCTATGTCTTTTGGTTTGTACAAAAATGCAAATAGGCATAAAAGTACTGTAAAAAGAATTAAAAGAAATTTTTTCATTCTTAAATTTTAGCCAGTTCTCTCATAGATGTATCTGATATTTCAATCATCGCTTTATAGTTATCAAGTCTTACGATGTAAATATCATTTCCACCATTTTTGTCATAATAACGTGCTTGAAGATTAATTTGTCCTAAATCTTTAAACTTGTTGAATAAGAAAACTTCATCATTAACAAAACCAAATAATGCCAATGTATCTTCAACAGTTGTTAAGTAAAAACCCTTATTTGGCGTGATATTTAATATAGATAATAATTCTGCGCTAGTTTCTTGTTTTGTCTCAACAGGAACTCTTACTGTTGATTTTTTAGGTTTTATTACATCTTCTGCAGCTGGCATTTGAAAGCCTGATGCTGTCGTTGTATTTGCTCTTGAAATTGGATTTGTGTGTCTTAATTTAACCAAAGATGGTTTCTCTTTTAAAAGTTTAGAAGCTTGTCTGATAGTGCTTTTTAGTTCGTAATTAACACCATTTGTTGTTTCTTCAACGTAAGGAAGTTCAAAACAATCAAAAGAATTTTTTTCTACAGGTTTAATGCTGTTTTTTAAATTTTCTCTTTGAATTTTTGCTTGTTGAACAGACTCATCTGCTCTTCTTTTCATTTCTTCTAAATATTCTGTTTGCGCTTTTAAATATGCAAATGAACGAGGTGCTTTATATGTTGGTGTTTCCTCTCTTCTGCATTGTTTAAATACCTTTGCTATTAAATATCCAGCAATAGCAAGTAGTCCTATCATTATCACTGATATAATATCAAATCCGTTTGGCAAAATTCCTCCTTTATAGTCTGAAACAAGGCCAGATATCAATTTAATTGAATAGTCATCAGCCATGTTTACTGTGACTCTTACATAGTTTGAATCTTTTTTATCTTTTACATATGTTTTTGAATCTACTTTTAAATTTATTCTTTCTTTATCGCTTTTCTTTTTATATATGATTTGTGGGTTTCTTCCTTTTATTGATGTTTCAGGAAGGAAAACATAATATACCCCTGGATCAACTTTATGTAGAAATGCACTTCCCTTAAATTCGTTATTGAATAATAAGTTTAGGGAATAATTAATATTGGAAGTTGAATCGATTATAATTTTGGAAATTAGATTATCTTCACCCTTTGCAAAGCTTTGAGCACAAAAGAGAACAAAAACAAATGCTAATGCAAATAATTTATATAATATATTCTTTTTCATTCTTATACTTTCAACGAATAATTTATTAATAATAATACGCATGATACACATTAATATTAAACCATTAAAATATATTTTTTGTCACCTTCCTTAAGAAAAATGTATGATTTTCGTGTTTTTATCATTGTAAAATTGTTAAAAATTTGTTACTATGTTACAAAGAAACGGTTGTAAATATGAATTTAACAGAAGAACAAATTAATAAAATATTTGAACTTGCATCTCAAGAAGATAAAATTGGTAAGCCAAATCTTTCACAAGCTGACATTAGTGAAGCTTTAATTGAAATTGAAAGAAAGATTTATTCTTTCTCTTCTGGAATTAAAATTGATTCTTTAGAAGATAAGAAAATATTAATTGCTGATGACTTAGAATTATCTATTTATCAGTTAAGTACTGTTCTTAAAAGAATTGGTGTTACACCTAGTGTTGCAAGGCATAAGGACGAAGCTTATTGTGAGCTTCAAAAGGTTCAGTTTGACTGTGTAATTATTGACTTGTTTATGCCAGATAGTTCAGATGGTTTTGATTTGATTCAAGCCGCTGTTAAACGTAGAACTGAAACTGGTTCTTCAAGTAAAATCGTTGTTATTTCTAGTACTGATGATACTTCTTTAATTGACCATTGTTATGAGTTGGGTATTGATTTTTATATTCAAAAAGATAAAAATTGGCACTCTAAGTTATTAAAATATTTAAGTACATCATTCCAATCAGATAAAAATATTGCGTTTACTAGATACGTAATTAATAACAACATTGTTTCATATGTTGTAAAAAGATTTAATGAAGCAAGAGTATTTGATGTTTTAGTTAAAAATATTAATTCTTCTATGTACACAGGATTAAAGAATGTTCTATTTGATTTAAAAGAAATTACAAACTTTGATACTGAAAACGCATATATTTTTGCTGATATTTACAAAATTTGTGCAGAAAATGGTGGTAAATTTGTATTAGTAAATCCATCATTACACGTTAGAGAAGCGTTAGCATTTGCTTACTTAGAAGATGTAATTCCTTATACAACATCTGTAGAGGAAGCTGTTAGCTTAATTAATGAACAGTCAGAAACTACTGTTCAATAAGCTCAACTCTTTTAGCGTGTCTATCTTCTTCAAATTCTGTATTTAACCAAATTTTGCAAATATCTTTTGCAAGGTATTCGCCGATAATTCGTTCTCCAAAACATAGAACATTTGCGTTATTGTGCAGTCTTGAAAATCTTGCAGATGTTGTATCAGAACATACAACAGCTCTAATCCCGTTGATTTTATTTGCTGCAATACTCATTCCAATTCCGCTTCCACAGATTAGTATGCCTTTTTCAAAATCACCATTTGCAATTTTTTTTGCGGTATCTTTTGCTATTACAGGGTAGTCAACAGCGTCAGTATTATATGTCCCATTATCAGTTACTTCAAAATTTTCTTCTTTTAAAAAATTGATGATTTTATTTTTTAATGTTAAACCCGCGTGGTCACAAGCAATGATAATTTTTTTATTAGACATATAATTTTCTCCCTTTTTTGAATTCTATCATTAGTTTTGATTGTCATGTGATATGTTACAAAAGTTAAACAATTAGTCTTAAAATAGCATGTTTTTTTGATTTGGTACGTTTATTTAGATAGTGATAGGTAAGGAGTGCCATGAATCAAGTTCCAATAGGTACACAACAATATACACCTCAAACACCATTAAATTACTATAATAATGGTTCGGTTGTTGCGACAAATCCTGGTCAACAAGGTACTGTTAGCGTATCAACTCCAGGTGCTCCACAACAAGTTTATCAATATCCTACAACTTCAATTTATGACCCTGCTTCTAAGCAAGCAACTTCGGGTGTAAATATTTACATATATAATCCATCTGCTATTGGTGGTCCAAGTTCTAATTCTGTAGCTAATGCTACTTATGGATATCCAGCTCAACCAGCGGTTGCTTCAACTCCTGTTGCTCAAATTCCAGAGACGCAAAATGTAGCTGCTCAGCCTAATGTATCAATTGCGAATACTGCAATTGCTCCAGATGAAAAAGCAGAGGCAGAAGATAAAAAATCTAAAAAAGTTGTTGAGTTAACAAATGAGTATATTAAAACATTGGAAAGCTACTTAACAAGTGCAGATGCAAATGTTAGAAAAATGGGTATTGTTGACTTAATTAAGCGTTATGAAGAAGATACTTCAAGATATGAAGATCCTGCTTTATCTGCTTTATTAAATATTGCATTACAAGACCCTAAACCAACAAATAGAACTTTAGCTATGAGTCCAATTCTTGCAGAAGTTGCTCATGGTGATTCAAATACAATAACAATATTACAAAATCTGCAAAAATCAGATAAAGTATATGGAGAAGAAGCCAAAATGGCTACAGAGGCAATGTTAAAAGTTGCTCAAAATAAGGTAGAAGTACCTGCTTAGTACTTAAGAGTGAAGTGAAAAGGTAAGTAATATGGCATCAATTTCAGGAATAACAACAGCATTAAAGAAGTTTTCGGGTAAACCATTAGCAGTTACCTCTAAAGTCTTGGGTGCAGCAACAGCGGCAGCTGTTTTGTATGACGCACATTCTTTAGGCAGAGAAAAAGCTATCGTTACCGATGATATTGAGTCTGCAGATAGATTTATTGACCAATACAATAATTACATAATGTCAGATAAAGAAAGTGCGACAGTTGCAAAAATGAAAAAAGGCTGGTTTGATATGCAACAAAGTTTCTCTTTCTTCCATCCTGTTTCAAAAGCAAAAGGTTATGTTGCTGGATTTGGTAAAACACTATGTACTGAACTTCCAGCTGTTGCATTGTCTGTAACCGCTTTAGCAAGTAAAAGTTGGATAGGTAAGACAGCGGGTGTTTTACTTGCTGGTAACGCTATTAAAACATTAGTTTGTGATGTTATGGGCGTGGGTTCAACTAAACCAAGAAAATAATTGATACAAATAAATAGTTTTTTAAATTACCCGCTTGTTCATTTCCAAACTAGACAGGCGGTTAATTTCGTTAAAAAATATTCTTTGTTTTAATGATATCTGTTAGTTAAAGCCAAAGAGGAAGGGGTTATTATGACTGATATCGTTGAAGAAAAAGCTGTTGTTAGGGTTGTTATTGTCGAGGATTATAAATTAACAAGAGTTGGTTTAAGGTCAACGTTAAATGAGTATCCTAATATTAATGTTGTTGGTGAAGCAGAAGATGCTTTAGAAGGTATTCGAGTAATTGAAAAGTTAAAACCAGACGTTGTTTTAATGGACTTAGGTTTGCCAGGTATGAACGGCTTAGAGGCAACAATAAAGTTAAAAGAGGTTTGTCCTAATGTTAAAGTTATAATTCTTACATCACATGAAAGAAGTGATGAGGTTGTAGCAGCGCTTGGCGCGGGCGCAAACGCATATTGCTTGAAAGATATTACTCCTGAAACTTTGTCTTCTGTTATAAAAAATGTCGCAGATGGTGCTTGTTGGGTTGATGCTGGTGTTTCATCTGCAGCGTTAAATTTCTTCCCAAAACCTGAAAATGTAACGTTGTTGAGCACTACGGAAGTTCAAGATGCTAGGGCTCAATTAACAGAAAGAGAACTTGAAGTTTTAAAACATTTGGTTAAGGGCAAAAGTAATACAGAAATTGCAAAGGAACTCATTGTAAGTGTCCATACTGCAAAAGCGCATGTTTGTAGCATTTTACAAAAACTTTGCGTTGATGATAGGGTTCAAGCCGCTGTAAAGGCAATTAAAGAGAATATTATTTGATAATTTTAGACCCCGATATTATTCGGGGTTTATTAATTTTTAATCGAAATTAATGTGATGTGTTAGAATAGATATGAAAAAGAGAATTAAAAGGTTTTTATATGCCATTATTGTCAGTTGTTATGAGCACATATAATCGCGGTCATATTTTAAGAGAGACTGTTGAGTCTGTTTTAAATCAATCTTTTTCAGATTTCGAATTTATTATTGTTGATGATTGTTCAAATGATAATACATCTGAAACATTGTCTTCTTTTGCTGACAAGCGTATAAAAATTTTGAAAAACTCTCAAAATAAAGGCTGTACATTTAATTACCATATTGCACACAATTTATCTAATGGTAAGTATGTTGCTCATATTGATGATGATGATATTTGCTATCCTAATCGTTTTGAAAAACAGTTGGATTTTTTGAGTCAGAATAAAGATATTATATTGCTTGGCACTTTTGTTGAAACTTTTGGTGAAAATGTAAGACCTTCGTGGACATTTTACACAGAACCTGAAAAAATTGATTTTATAATGAATTTTTATAATCCAATTTGTCATTCATCAATTGTTTATGACAAAGAATATGCTGAAAAAAATTCAATTAATTATGATTTAACTTGCAAATGCGCACAAGATTATGATTTTTATAAACAATTTATTTTAAAAGGTGGAAAGCTAGCTAATATAAGTGATGTGCTTGTACGATATCGCATGCACCCTAAGCGTTTAACTGATGAGTTTGAAACTCAGCAAATTCAAATTAATGTTGCAGAACGTGTTAAAGAACAACTTCTTTCAAGATTTTTAAATAAAAATGAGATAAATGAAGTTAAACAATTATTGATTGATTTTCCATACAATAAATACAACATGGAAAATGCTATGATGGCGATTAAATTAGTTGGTGAAAAAGCTATTTCTAAAGGTTTTTATTCTGAGGAAACAGTTGATTCTATTGAAAAAGACGTAAAAAATAATTTATTTTCATTTTAGTACTTTACAATTAATTTTTTTTTGATTAATATAATAATCAAGCGATGGAGGAGTGCCAGAGCGGTTGATTGGAGCGGTCTTGAAAACCGTCGTACGTGCGAGCGTACCGTGGGTTCGAATCCCACCTCCTCCT
>CAZNLZ010000025.1:0-11732 GCA_964574225.1 uncultured Muribaculaceae bacterium
TTTTCTAAATCGATAAATAATTGTTCCAAATTAAAATTATCTGGGGAATCAACGTCAAACCCTGACGCTAATAGGTTATCGAATGAACCATGTTTTTTTATTAGATCTGAAATGTCTCGGAAATAGTTATCTGCACTTAAAATCTCGATTGGCATATTTAATCGTTCGGTAGCTTGTTTTATCGTGTTACAAATCGTTGTTTTGCCGCTCGCAGATTCGCCGCTTATCCCGATTAAAAAATGTTTTTCTGGATTGTTGATTAATCTTCTTGTAAACTTTGGTATAAAATCAGGATGAATTTTTTGGAAGATTGGCGCTTCACTATTCTTGTCATAGTTTAAAATCTGTTTAAACTTTGAATACAAGTAAATCGCAAGAAACTCTCTACCTGACCTTGTTGAAAAATCCGGTTTTAAAATTTTGTCCGTATGTTTCGCTTCTTTTTCTAATAGGGAATTCATACTCTTTGAAAACCTCAAAAAAATATTTTTGCTATGTTAACCATTTTACATTAAACTTTTTGGCAATCAAATATTTAATTATAAAGCGTAATGTAAATCTTTACATTATCCTTCAAAATATAGAAGGGTAGGTTATTTGACTTTATAAAGGAGTGGAAAATGTGTAATTTATTTCTTTGCGGTCTGTTGTTTGTTGCATCGCCGGTGTTGACTTGTGGCTATACTGGTTTCGCTTGTTCTATAGACTTATTACAACTACAACAGAATATAAATGTAATTGAAAATTATTTTGCAAAAAATTGTGTGGAACCGAATTATATTACAGGTTCCACCAATATCATAACTTATAATGATTTATTTATGTTTAACACAATTGTTTAACAAGTGCTTCTAATTCTGTTATTTTTTCTTCCTTGTCTGATTCAAAGTATATTCTTAAAAGCGGTTCTGTGCCGCTTTTTCTTATTAGAATCCAGCTTCCCTCGTTAAGAAGAAGTTTTAATCCGTCCATTGTATTTCTATTGGCGATTTTGTATTTACCGATATTTTCATAAGTTTTAAATTTATCAATAATTTTTTGTTGTTCATCTTTTGAATCTAGTTTTAAGTCAACTCTATCATTGATAAAATCACGTCCTAAATCAGCGTATAACTCTTTTTGAAGTTCATATAATTTTTTGCCAGATTTTGCAATCATTTCAATGATTAAAAGGTTTGCGATTATACCATCTTTCTCTGGAATATGACCTTTTATACTTAGTCCACCAGATTCTTCACCTGCAATTAAAACATCATTATTTCTCATTGCGTTGCCGAGCCATTTAAATCCAACGGGTGTTTCTATAACTTCAATGTTATTTTTTTCTGCATATAAATTTAAAGCAGAGCTTGCACCAACTGTTTTTGCTAAAACTCCATTTAATCCTTTTGATTTTAGATGTTTTACAAGAAGTGCAATAATATCATTTGCGCTTACAAATTCTCCTTTTTCGTTAAATGTGCCAAATCTATCTCCATCACCATCATTGCTTAGTCCGATAAGATTTGTTTTGATACATTGTTTTTTCAATTCTGGCAAATATTTTTCTTTTGGGTCTGGCATGTGACCGCCAAAATTTATATCTCTTTCTAAGTTTGAAGAATTGTTTTTTATTCCATTTTCATCTAAAAGTTTTTTAAACAGTTTCGCTGCTGCGCCGTGATGTCCGTCATAGTTGATTTCAACATTTTTTAAAATATCAAAATCAATAAGGTTTTTTATATGTGCAACATATTCTTCTTCAAAACATACTTTTTTATATGTTTTAGCTTCAGCTTTGTTATTAAAAGGAGTTTCTAGGTTTTCTATAATTTCTTTAACCATAGAATCTTCAGCTGGACCACCATAAGGCGGAATAAATTTAATTCCTAAATATTCTGGTGGATTATGTGACGCTGTAATCATAATTGCATATGCATTTTTATTAAGCGCTGCATAAGCTAAAACCGGAGTTGCAATGATTTTTTCGCTAGCTTCAACATCAAAACCAAAAGAAGAAAGCTTTTCTGCTATATAAAAAGCAAAGTTATCTGCTTGGTTTCTAGGATCATAACCTACAATGATTTTTCTATCGAAAGATGACTCTTTATAAACATAAGCGGCAATGCCATTAATTACTTTATCCGTGTTTTCATAGGTAAAGTCTTCGTTTAATATTGCTCTCCATCCGTCTGTTCCAAATTTAATTTGAGTCATCTCTTATTCCTTTTTGAATTTTCGTGTAAAATTATTTTATAAAAGAATTAAAGGTTTCGCAAATGACAGAATTTTCAATTGAAAATATATACTATTTAGGACCAGACGGCTCAAATGCGCATAGTGCGATGATGAAGTTTGTTGAAAAATGCAATATTAATGTAAAACATTTTATGCCACAGAAAGATATTAGAAGAACAATTGAAAGTTTAAAACAAGATTATTCCTCTGTTTGTGTTCTTCCAATTGAAAATTCTATTCAAGGTATTGTACGTGAAACTATTGATAATTTATTGAAAAATTCTGATTTGAAAATCAGAATACAAGGTGAAATATCATTGCCAATTAGACATTTGTTACTATCAAAGTCAAATGACAAAACAAAAATCAAAAAAATAATCTCACATCCGCAAGCGTTGGCTCAGTGTAGTAATAATTTAATTGAAAAATATAATGAGGCAGAGCTTCATGATGTCTCATCTACAAGTTATGCAGCACAGAAAGTTTCAGAAAGTGATGATATCACCCTTGCCGCTATTGCGAATGAAGCTTGTGCCAAGATTTTCGGATTAAATATTTTAGATGATTATTTGAATGATGAAGAAGATAATAAAACCAGATTTTATATGCTTGGACGTGATGAAATCAAAGAAAAAAATGATAATGGTAAAACAGCAATTATTCTTTCTACAAAGAATAAATCTGGTGCGTTGTGTGATGTTCTTCAAATTTTTAAAAAGCATGAAATAAATCTTACATATATTGATTCAAGACCGTCAAAAAGAAAATTAGGTGAATATTTATTTTTCATGGAATTAGATGGGTTTGAACATGACTATAAGATAAAAATGGCATTAGAAGAATTAATGAGCTATGTTGATTTTATAAAGATATTAGGAAGTTTTTGTAAATATGAATAAAAAAAGAACCGTTTTAACGGTTCTTTTTTTATTGATTTTTTCTATTATTAATGAATAAAATTGTTAAAAGTTTCTGCTGCTTTTTCTGATGCTGGAGCTAAGTCAGGATTGAATTTGCCTAATCTGGTTTTAACAAAAGTTACTGCATTATTGAAAAATTTAGATACAGCTTTTACAACTTTTGAATCTTTTACTTTTTGAACCATTCCATCGAATGCTGGTTTTACTTTCGCAACTTTTGGTTCTACAAATTTAGCGATATCATCAGCTAAAGTTTTAGCACCATTGATTGCTTTATCAGCAACTTTGTTTTTCCCAACAAATTGGTCTAATTTGCCTGTTTTAGCAAGGTATAAAGCTGTGCCTGTTGCTACTGCTGCTGTTGCTGCTGTTGCTGCAACTGCTTTTGCAACTGTCTTTACGCCTGTGTTTTCTGTTCTTTGAATTGGCATTTATATTTCTCCTAAATTAATTATTTTCTACTGATGTAAAATCCCTAAAAATAAAATTTGCTACCTGTATTATATTTTATTACAAAAATGTAAAAAAAGAAAAGAAACTGTTAAGTTCCTTTTCTTTTTCGGTAATTATATTTCAAATTTTTAAAGCTTTTAAGTCGTTTTGTACTGTTTAAGAAGTCTTTCCTGGTTTGATTTTTCCAAGTAACTCTGTAGCTTTTTCTTTAATAGTGCCAAAGCCAGTTTTAATTGAACCCCAAAGTTTTGTGCTGTTTTCAGCAACCCATTTACCGCCTTTGTCTAATAAATCCATACCTTGTTTAATATATTTGTTTGCACCTTCTTTTGCTACAAATATACCTTTTTTATGACCTAATGCTAAAGCACCAGCAGCAAGACCTAAGCCAATAATTGTGCCTAAAATCTTTTTACCTACACCACTTGTTTTCTTTGCTCCATCGTTTAAACCTGATGCTGCAGCCGGTGTCGCTGTTGGGCTTTGATAAGTTTGTTTCTTTTCTAATAAAGTGTTCCAAGCGCTTGCATCTGCCGCTCTGAAACTTACTGGACTAATCATCATATAATTACCTCCTTATAAACACTTGGTATCCTCTTAAACCTCATAAAAGATAAAAATTGACCTTTTAAAAATAATTGTTAACAAAATTTTACAAAATTTTTCTGTATTTTGGAATATTTTTTTTTCTTTTGTACTCGTAATATATGAGGGATGATTTTGGGAGATAATTTTTAAAATGACAGCAATTAATACAACAATTCTAAATGTAGATGAAAAAGCGCATGGTTATGCGAAAATATATGCAGCTCTTTTGAGGGATGAACTGCAAAGAAAAAGAGCTTATGCATCTATTGTTGCTTTGTATTCTTTGATTGGGCATTTAGAAAAAACGGATAATGATATTCAAAAATCAATGACGTTGTTCCGTAATCCAGTACTAAACGAACAATACGAAATTGCTGACGTTTATGTTAATAATTGGCATATTGATGTAAGAGTTGTTACAGAAGGTAATGGCTTCTTAGTTCCTAAAGCTCATCTTGATAATGATATTGTTCCTGATTTTTATGCTGTTGTTAGAATGGATAATCAATTGAAAACAGCGGAATTACTTGGTTTTGCTGATACAGCTGTTTTAAAGAAAGAACCATTTGATTATCATTATTATGCAGTTTCTTTTGATGAACTTATTTCTTACGAAAAGTTTTTATCAAAAGTTGAAAGAGTTAAATTAACTGATTTTTCTGATCAAGAACATGAATTTTTTAGAGCAAATTATCTAAGTTTAATGGATGAGGAACTTGATCCTTCAACAAAAAATAAACTTATAAAACATTTATTTGAGTGTTCGCAGTGTAGAACTGAATTTTGCTGCTTTACTGGTTTTGAAATGGTTAGCTGCAATATGGGCAAATATCCAAATTTATTCCATGACCAAACATTGGATATAATTGGTGCGCAAGCTGTTGATAGCGAAAAATATAAAGGCAAAGAGGAAACAATTTATATTACTGATGAGCCTGAAGAAGAAGTTTTAAGTGAAGAAAAAGATGAAAAAGAAGAACCATCTCAAGAACAAGACTCTGCGGAAGAAACGCCTGTTTTAGAAAAAGAAGAATTAAAAGAAGAAACAGTTTCTGATATTTTAGATGAGTTGTTTAGTGCAGATGAAGATATTATTGAGCAAGAGATAGAAGAAGAAAAACCTGTTAATATTGAACCTCAACCAATTCTAAGTGAATCTGGTGAATTAGAAATTATTGAAAAAAATGAGCCACTAGAAATTATTGATGAACCAGTTCAATATTCTGAAATTGCTACAGAAGGTAGTGATTTGGAAGTAATTTCTGATAATTCTGAGGATATGTTATCAGAAGATTCTAATGAAGTTGTTCTGATTGAATCTGAGCCAATTGAGTTTGCAGAAGAAGAACTCGAAATAAAACCTAGTGAAGAAATTGAGATTTTAGAAGAGGAAACTCCAACAGAAACAATTACTGAGGAAAGTGTTCAAAAAGTTATTGTTGATTATGATGAATTTGGAGAGCCAATATATTCATACATTACAAATGTTGCTCAGGATGAGGTTTCTCATATTGAACCGGTTGAGGATGATATTGATATTTTAAACGAAGAATTTGAAACTTATCCATTGGGTGATGATGATGTCTTATCTGATATAAATAATGGCTCTGCACGACCAATAGAATATGTTCAAAATGATGAAGCAATTGAAATTCTTGAAGAAGTGAAGGATGTTGAAGAATCAGATGATGTTTTTATCGAAATAAAAGAAGAAGCAGAAGATGATGTTATTGATGATTCATTAATGGAAGAAGAAATACAAGTAATTGATGAAATCATTGATGATATTGACGATGATTTTGATGAAGAAAATATTGTTGTTTATAAAGATGAAGAAGAAGATAAAGTTGAAGAAATAACAGAAATTGTAGAAGAACAAATTTCTGATGATGATATCGTGTTCAAAGATGATGAAATAGAAAGTACGCCAGAAGAAAAAGTTGAAGAATATATTGATGATGAAATTGTTGATATAAATGATGATGTTATGCCTGTAGAAGAAGAGGTAATTTCTGAAACAAAAACAGAAGATGTTCAAGATGAAGTCGTAGAATATGATGTAGCTGACGATTCTGATGAAAACAAGGAGGATTATGAAGAATATTCAGAAGAAGATGAAAACGAAGAGTACGAAGATGATGAAGATACAGTTGATATTCCAGAAGAAAATGTTGCAAAACCAGCTGGAAAGAAAAACTTATTAATTGTTTCAGCTCTATTAATTTTTGCTCTTGTTGGTTGTGGCGTTGGTGCGTTTTTATTCTTTAAAAATTCTAATCAAAATGCAGTTTCTTCTCAAACTCCTGTGCCAACCGAGAATAATGTTGAAGTATCTACAGAACCTCAGGTAAAGGATATGTTTGGTGCTTCTGCAGAAGGTGGTTTAGAAGTTCCTCAAGAAGATATTTCTGCAGGAACAGAAGAAGTATCAACGGTTGAAGGCGAATTATTGCCACCACCACCTCCAATGGAACAGCCTGAAGAAGTTCAAGCATCTGAAGATGTTCAAAATCAAGAAAATCAAAATTACGAAACTCGAAATCAAGAAGTTCAAAACACAAATGCTGCTGATGTTTCAACTTCTATTGCTAATGCATTTTCACCAACAACGAATACAGTAACATTAAGGGCCGTTAATTGGTTGTGTTCTCCTCAGTTATTCTCTGATTCAACATTTACTGCATATATGCAAAATTTGGACAATATTTTAAAATTAAATTTGAAGAAAAATATTTTAGATGTGACAGAAAGTCCAGCGAATAATACAATTACTGTAAAAATGGCTGTTAGTAATGATGGTAATCTTAACAGGGTTTTAATCTCAGATTCGAGTGGTTCTGAGCAAGTTGACAATATTGTGTTACAAAGTATTAATGAAACTTTTGAAGGCGAAAAATCGCCAATTCTCACTGATAGTCCGCAAAAAGCAGATGTATATTACCTTAAAGTAGTGATAAAATTATAATTTATGGTATTATATTGATTGGGTAGGCGAGATTAGAGAAATAGTCCTGTGCTTTTAGTTGAGGAACAAAGATCGTTAATAGAAAAAATTGTCAAGAATAATAAAAATTTTCGTGGCAATGAAGATTTGTTTGAGGATTTTTGTAGTGAAGCTTTTCAAAAATCATATATGATTTTTAATTCTTCATCAAATATCCAAAAAATAGAAAGTTATGTATCTAAAGTAGTGCATACTTCTGTTTTGAGTGTGTTAAAAAATTCCGGAAGAGTTAGACGCACGAATGAAGGCTTTGTCCCTACAAAAGAAATACAGGTTGCTGATTTTAATACCCAAACAGTTGTTAAACTTGATGTTCTTGGTCCAGAATTTGTAATGGATTTCCCTGACCCAAAAGAAAGTACAGAAGAAGTTTTAATTACTCAAGATTGCCTTCAAAGAATTGCGGATTCTGTTTGTGTTATTCACAAAGAAATACCTTCCCAAAACTTTTTAGAAATTTTTTATATGAGATATGTAAAAGGTTTAAAACAAGCTGAAATCGCAAAAAGTTTAAGTCTTTCCCAGTCAGAAGTTAGCAAAAGGTTAATGCAACTTTCAAAATTGATAAGTAATTTCTTAGATGGTAGTAAGAGTTAGGGTCTGCTTATGAAATGTCGTAAGTGTGGCACTGAAATTCCTGATAATTCAATCAGATGCACTAATTGTGGTATCAAAGTAAATATGCATTGCCCTGAGTGTAAATCGCTCAATCCTTTTGGTTCAAAAGTGTGTAAATCGTGTGGATTTGAACTCCTAAAACCCTGCCCAGATTGTGGTTCAAATAATTTGTATTCTGCAAAAAAATGTAGAAAATGTGGTTCTTCTTTGATTAAAGAGGAAATTGTAGTTGTGGAAGAAGAACATATTGTTGATTCTGAAATTGAAACTTCTGAAGTTGTTGAGCAAGACATCGTTCTTTCTTTTTCTGCAACTGAACCTGCGTTTACCCCAGCTGTAGAACCAGTTTATGAGGTTGTTGAACCTTCGGCTGATAAAAAAGAAGAAATCGAAGAAAGTAAACCAGAGATAAAGAGAAAATTCTTTAATGTTGATGAAGATTATCTTCCACACAATAAGGAACTTGATGTAACAGAACCTCAAGAAGTAATTTCTAGAAGAGTTACTGCTAGAGAAATTGCTCAAGAACTTGATGAAGATGCGGAAATTACTCCTTTGGAAGAAGTTGTTGACGATAAAGTAAAAGAAAGTATAAATAAAGAAAATCAACAAGAAAATAATGACGATGACGAAGATGAATTTAGCAAAATAGAAATTCAACCAGAAATTGTTAAAAAGGTTTCACATGTTATTAAAACATCAATAACAAAACAGGTTATTGCGCTTCAAGGACCTGAAGGATGTGGAAAAAGTGCTGTTTTAAAGCAAGTTAGTAATACCCTTACAAGTAAGGGGTATGTGTTCTTATATGGTAATTGTACACCGTTATTACAAATTACTAGTTTTGGTTTCTTTCAAGATGCTTTTCTTCGCATTATGGGGTTCCCTCCTTTTACCAAAACAACAGAAGCTTTTATCAAAGATTTTAAAAAGAGCAATTATTCAAAAATATTCAATTTCCTAGATGGAAGTGAGTTGTCTTTGTTTTTAAATATTTTCTACCCTTCTCAAAAGGATAATTTTGAAGATATTTTAGAAAATAAAAAAATAATGTTTGGTATTTTAGAAAAAGTTATTAAATCTTTTTCTTTGAATAACAATTTAGTTATTACTATTGATAATTTTGAACTTTTAGATGGTGCTTCATATGACTTTATTGTTCATATGATGGAAAAAGGTTATTTTAATAATCGTTTAAAACTTTTGGTTGCATATCAAGAAGATAAATCAATTCAAAGTTATTTTGATATTTCAAAAGCAGATGAACGTATTTTTGAAATGATAAAAGTTAAAAAATTATCAAATGATGAAGTTCTAGAAACTGTAAAAAAATCATTAGCTCTTGATATAAAAGATATTATGAACAAAGAATATCTGGATGATTTATTGCAAAGAGCAGATGGTAATGCACTTCGTTTTGAGCAAGATATTGCGTTGTTATTTAATTCTCATTATATTTCTTTAAAAGGTAATGATATTGTTATCAATGAGGAAAATAAGCCAGAAATTGACCCAGTTTCTTTTGAAGAACTTATTAAATTAAGGTTGAATTCTTTATCTCCTACTGCGAAAAACGTGTTATTTATGTCTGCGATAATGGGATATCGTTTTGCAACTAGCATTTTATGTTTATCTGTTTCTATGCCACCAAATAAAGCAGAAAAGATGTTAGATTATTTGATTCAAGAACAATTTATTCAAAGGGTTGATAATTATACTTGTGAGTTTAAGAGTTTGACTTTATGGAAATTGATATATCAAGAGGCAAAATCAGATATTCTTTATAAAGAAAATTCTGAAAACTTGTATATTTCTTTGAAAAATTTAATTTTATCTAGTAATCTTCAAAAATTAATTTCTTGTACTGAGGCATTGTCAAAGAATGAGGCTTTCTTGATTTGGCAAAATACAGCTAGTATTTCTGCAAAATTGGGGGATACGAATTTGTATGTAATTTCGCAAAAGCAATGTTTGAAAATTCTTGAAGAACAAAATATGCTTAATGCGGAAGAATTAAAAGCAGAAATTTATGAACAAATTGGTAAGCTTTTGTGTGAAAAATCACCAAAAGAAGCTGTTACATATTTGGCGAATGTTCTTGATTCTGAAATAAAAGTAGGACATTTAAATAAGATAATTGATTTATCTGGATATTTTGTAAAAAGTTGTTATTTATCTGGTAATTATTTTGGAGCAGCAGAGGCTGTCGATGCTGTTATTTCTAATATTGAATCATCTGATGCTAGTGTTTCTCCAACTGATATCGCTTTGATTAAAACAAGAAAATTAAAGGCGTTATTTAATATTGGCAATAGCGAAGAGATAATCAATCTTGTTAATGAAGACATTATGCCTGATTTAGAAAAGGGACTTGAGCTTAAACAAAATGATGCAAAATATAAGAGCCTTGTTGTTGATGCTTGGTTAAATGCTAAAACTATTTTGGCAAAAGCTTATGCAATACAAGGAAATAACAAGGTATTTAGTGTAGTAGCTGATTTAAAACAATTTTTAGATAAGTACAGTTATAATACTGAATTTTATACTCTTCAAATAGCTTTACTTGAAGCTTTTTCGAATACAATAACAGGTGAAATAAATAAATCAAATGAACTGTTAAACCAAATTTTACTTCGTACAAAAAATACAAATTTAGAACCAGAATTGCTTTCTGAATGGAATTTGATTAATGTTATCAATAGAATTTTATTAAACGAAAATGATGGATTAAAGGCAGATTTGTTTGAGCTTGCTGCATTTACTAATAATATCAATGAACATTTTATGAAGAATATAATCAAATTGATATTAGGTTATGTGTTAAAAGAAGAAGGAAATACGCTAAAAGCTCTTGAAATTTTTAATGAAGAAATAACATACTTCGCTAAAGAAAAAGTTGCTATTGGTGCACTGTTATCTTGGTTATTAATCGTTCAGATTTCTATAGAAACAGATGATGAAGAAAAAGCTTTAACAACAGCAACTAAGTCTTTAGAAATCGCTCAAAGTCCAAAAATTAATAACTATTTCTTTATAATTTATTTCCAAAAATATATTGCTGAAATATATTTAAGTAAGGGTGATTTCACTGCTGCTAAAATGTACTTAGAACAAGCAATTATGCTTGCTAAACAGTATGAATTAAAATACCAAATAATAGAACTTTATATTGCATATGGCAATTATATGGAAGACTTTATGCGTGTTACTCATAATTATTCTTCAAGTAATGTTGAAATAACAAACGATATGTATAATAAAGCTTTGAACTTGGCTCGAGAATTAAGACTAAATAATCTTGTTGACAAAGTATATAGAGAAAAGAACGACTTTAAAACTTTCTGTCAATTAAATTCAATTGGCTAATTATCTTAATTTTGCTGTTATATCGTATTCTTTGAGCAATTCAATTATATTATTGAATTGCTCATCAGAATATGAACTTTCATTTTTTAGACTTTCATCATTAATTGCTGTTTTTGCTTCGAATTTTTGTAGAAAATAATTCTCAGTTCCTTTTATTAGTTCACCAATTTTTTTAAAATCTTCATAGCTAAGTTGTGATTTTAATACAGTTGTTCTAAATTCGTATGGAATTCTGGCTGTTTGAAGTATAGTTATACTCTTTTTTATTTTTTCAATATCAATTTGGGTGTTTGTAATTTCAGAATATTTTTCAAGAGGTGCTTTAATATCCATTGCAACATAATCAACAAGTGGCAGTGCTTGCTCTAGAACATCTGGTTTATAACCATTGGTATCTAATTTAACAAGAAAACCACGTGCTTTAACCTCTTTTATAAAAGGAATTAAATCTGGTTGAAGAGTTGCTTCTCCACCAGTTATCACAACTCCATCTAATTTTCCTTTTCTTTTGTCAAGAAATTCAAAGAAGACATCTGTTGAATAGATGTCTTTCTTTGAATTTAAAA
>CAZNLZ010000026.1:0-11679 GCA_964574225.1 uncultured Muribaculaceae bacterium
TCTTTCATTTTGTCATACATATTTGTAAGCATTTCATATGCTTTATCATAGTTTTCATCATCTATAAGCATTTGTGCTTGCATTAAAAGACCGTTACTCATTGTTTTTCCTTATATATCCCTAATAATAAATCCATTATATAACAGAATTTCTAATAACAATAGCCTGTATATACACAAATCAAGAGTATTTACATTTCGTACATACTACTTTCATACGATAAATTATAAAGCAGGGTTGATTTATTCAATATTATGTATGATTTAAATTCTTATTTGGACTGCTAATATTAACCTATATTCCTTGGAAAAAACGATGATACACATATCCCTAATCTACAGCTATGATTAAGTCATAGCTTTTTTCTTATTTTAAAATACCAACACTAAAAACTTCTCTTTGTGTTTTTGCACTTAGGTTTGTATCACTCGATTTAAACAGAATTTCAAATCCCATTTCTTCTGGTTTAACAACGCTTTCATGAATTACAAAACAATTATGATTTATTGGTTCTTCAACATTAGATTGTTGATTACCTGATTTAAAATCAAAATAAGAAACATAAGATTTTGAAACAACATTGTATATTTTTTTATCAGGTAAATAAGCAGAAACTGAAGAATACAAATACGGATTACCAAAAGCTTTTATTATAGTTTCATCTTTGTAATTTTCCTTGATATATGTTGCAACTTGCTTTCCACCAGAAAAATTGTATTTAATTTCTTCTTGAATTACAAAAGGAGAAACTAACATGCTGATTGCAAACAAAATATTAAATGAATATACCAATACTTTTGTCTTTTTCTTTGCAATCCATACACAAAAAATCAAAATTAAAAAAATCAAAAATATTTTTTGATATAAAATTCCATTGAAATATATTTTCGTAAATACAAATAAAATAAAACCAATTCCAGAAAGAAAAACAAAAGCATTTTTCTTATCATTTTTGAATAATGAACACAACATTGCAACTACAAACGGATAAAACGCAATTACGCTAATACAATCAAAATATTTAATTGCTAAATCTGAAAATTTTGCCAAATTATAAAGTAAAATTTTTGAAATCAACAACAAAACAGACATAAATGGAATTGTTGTTCTAACTGTTGTTTCTAAAGCATAATTTTCATTTTGAGTATTATTAAACAGAAAGAAAATAATAAGAAAATTCAATGCTATAAGAATAACTGGTTTTAATTTTGAAAAATCCTTATTTTTGATTTGTTCATAAGTAAATAACAAAAACAAACTACCACAAAAACCCAACATATATAAATGAGTGTGTGAAAGAAGTATCAATAATATAGAATACAAATATGGTTTTTCTGTTCTTTTTTCATATAAGTATGCCAAAAGAAAAATCAATAAAGGTATCAATGCATAATTTCTTACAACAACCGGCAGATAATATATCAATCCCGCACTAAAAACCACTATTGTTTTTTGAAAAACAGAAAATGGTGATTTACATACAAAAAATGAAACAGCAGCAAAAACAAATAATGCTGCAACCATCTGCATTGATGCAACAGGCAACCCAAGTTTTGCAAACGGCATAACTAACATATACCACAAGAACGGATGACCTTCGTTTCTAGCCATTTGAAATGCATCAAAGAAATTTAAATCACGAACAATACACCAAACTTGAGCCTCATCACGCCATATTTCGTGGTTAAAGGCAGTAAACAAAACAATTACAAGCCATAATATAATTAATAAACAGTTATATTTTTTCATAAATCTTGTACACTTCAGCTTCTTTTCTCGGTCCTAAAATTTTATTATCCGTTGCAAATATTTCCTTAAAATTATCATTGCTAATTATGCTTATATTTCTTTGAACTATAAAATATTTTGCATTAGATTTTTCAATATCATTTGCTGTTCGTCTATATCTAAAATCATAATATGTTACATAACCCATTTGCTCGTTACTGTGGAAACGTCTATCTGGAAGATATGCAGATATTGGAGATATTGTATATGGATATCCTAAAAATTTATATTCTTTATCTTGCAAGTTTTCTTTTATATAAGTTGCAATTTGTTTTGAGCCAGAAAACTGATATCTAATTTCATCCAATACATTCGGAATTGATAGCAGTGAACTAATAGAAAACAAAATAATAAAAACAACTTTTAATGCTTTAGAACCTTTACCTGCAACCCAATAACAAAAAACTATAAAAAGTAATAAAATAAATGCTTTTTGGTAAAGAATTCCACCAAACCAAACCTTTAAAAATACAGAGTATATATATAACAAATTAACTACAAATAAACTAAAGATTTTTTTATCTTGTTTAAATAATTCACAAGCAAAAATAGATAATGAACCATAAAAAATAATTATATTCAGAATTTTAAAATTTTTAAAAATAGGTTCAAAATAAATACTACAAAACTTTTGTAAGAAAACCCCTAATGCTGGTGCATTTTGATTATAGAACCTAATCACATGGTTTTCTGTACCCGCAATACAAAAGATACAAAATAGAACAAAAAAATTAATAAATAAAAGAATTAAAGGGATAAAGTGTCTTTTTTCTTTTAATTTTTCAATGGTAAAAAATATAAATAAAAGTCCAGAAAACGCAAAAACCAAACTATGAGTTTGTGATAGCAAAATCAGCGAAAATGCATATTTATAAGGAACTTCTGAACGTCTTGGATAAAAATACGCTATTAAAAAAAGCGCCAAAGGAATCAATGCATAATTTCGTGCAATAACAGGAAGAAAATACACCATGCCTGCACTCAAGGAAACTAAAAATTTTTCCAAGTTGGAAAATGGCGATTTCCACAGCATAATAGCAACCGCACATCCAACTAAAGCGAAACTCAAAACTTGCATTGACTCAACTGGCAATCCAAGTTTTGCAAAAGGAAAAACCAAAAGATACCAAAGCATTGGGTGACCTTCAATTCTTGTTGCCGCAAACAAATCAACAAAGTTCATATCACGAACAAGACACCAAACTTGGGTTTCATCTCTCCAAAGTTCGTGGTGAAACAAACCAACCAATGCAAGTACGCACCATAATATAAAAATCAGTATATTAACATTATTCTTCATACTTTTTATAATAGCGTAAAAGGGCATAAATAGTTTTTTTGTAACACTTTGTAAGTTCAGACTTGAACACTCATTATCTTTTTAATAAGCTTGAAAGAGTGACTGCCGAAAAATAAGTCAAGAGAGAGAGATTGAGTAAATATGCGTATTTTAGTTTTAAGTTTACTAAGTTTAGTTTTTAGCTTTCAACAAGCTAACGCAGCAGGTATTGATGAAACAATTGAAAAATATTTTGCACCTTTTTCAGATGCATTATCATCAATTATTTTCACGTCGATTTCTCTTAATGGTGCAAAATTGCCAATTTTAATTTTATTTATGTTGGTATCAAGTTTCTTTTTAACTTTCTATTTTAGAGGGATAAATATTTGGGGCTTCAAACACGGAATGAAGCAAATATTCAAAAAGAAAATGAGTGATGACCATAAAGGTGAAGTTTCATCTATCGGTGCTTTAGCAACTGCGCTATCTGGAACAGTTGGCTTAGGAAATATCGCAGGTGTTGCAATCGCAATTTCTGTTGGTGGGCCAGGCGCTATGTTTTGGATGTGTTGTGGTGCTATTTTCGGTATGGCACTAAAATTTTGCGAAGTTACATTATCATTAAAATATAGAATTTTCCACGAAGATGGTAGCGTATCTGGTGGACCAATGTACTACATCGAAAAGGGTCTTGCAAAAAAAGGTTGGAAAAAATTAGGGAAAACTCTAGCTTATATTTTTGCTCTAGCTTGTTTACCAGGAACAGTTGGCGGTGGATGTATGCTTCAAACAAACCAAGCAACTCAACAATTTATTGTTATTACTGGCGGCGAAAATAGCTTTTTTGCAGCGCATAGCTGGGTATTCGGTTTAATTGTTGCAATTCTAATTGGATTGGTTATCGTTGGCGGAATTAAAAGTATAGCAAAAGTAACATCAGCAATTGTACCATTTATGTGTATGCTTTATATGGTTTCTTGCGCAATAATTGTTGCTGTTCACTTCACACATATTCCACAAGCAATATGCACAATATTTAGAGAAGCTTTCTTCCCTAACGCTGTTGCAGGTGGCATCATTGGATGTATCGTTATGGGTATGAGACGTTCAATTCAATCTAATGAAGCTGGTGTTGGTTCATCTCCAATTGCTTATGCAGCTGTAAAAACAGACGAACCAGCTTCTCAAGGTTTTGTTTCTATGTTAGAACCATTCTTTGATACAATTATTGTTTGTTCTATGACAGCATTCGTTATTATCTTAACAGGCGAATATATGAACTTTACAGAAGGTATGACTGGCGTACAATTAACATCATCAGCTTTTGCAAGTGTTGTATCTTTCTTCCCTTATGTATTAGCATGCATAATCATTTTATTTGCAACTTCAACTAGCGTTTCTTGGGCATATTATGGTCAAAAAGCTTGGACATTCTTGGTTGGAGAAGGACGCAAACGTGTTGTTACCTATCAACTAATCTTCTGCTTATTTATTGTAATTGGTTCATCTATGAACATTAAAAGCGTTATTGATTTTACTGACGCAACATACTTATTAATGGCATTACCTAATATGATTGCAATTTTCATATTATTAAAAGAAATAAAAGAAGAATTAATTCAGTACTGCAAAAAACACAACTTAATCAACAAAATGAACAAAGTATGGTTTGAAGAAAAAGCATAAAATGAGTAATGATTTAAAAAGAACTTTAAATTTAAAAGATTCAATTTCCGTAGTAGTAGGCTCAATGGTCGGTTGCGGAATTTTCATTGTATCTGCAGACATTTCAAGAATGGTAGATAACGCTTGGTTTTTGCTTTTGGTTTGGGTTATAGCTGGTTTATTTTCATTATCAGGAGCAATAGCATACGCAGAACCTGTTTTGAACATAAAAGAAGATGGCGGACAATACATATTTTTAAAAAAAATGTTTAATGACTTAGTTGCTTTTCTTTATGGTTGGTCTTTGCTTTTGGTTATACAAACAGCAACTATAGCAGCAGTTTGTATCGCCGTTGGTAAATTTTTAGGGATTTTATTTCCGCAAATTAGTTCAAATATTTATTTGATTAATTTACCTCACTTGCAAATTTCAACTCAGCAAATTTGCGCATTAATTATATGTTGTTTGCTTACATACATTAACTCTAGAGGTATAAAATATGGGGTTATTACACAAAATATTTTCACCGTAACAAAAGTCCTTTCTATCGTTGGAATTATAGTTTTCGGTATATTTTTTGGATGCAATTACGAAACTATTAGCACAAATTTTGTAAACACAATAAGCACAACTGACTTTACTTTTGCGAATATTGAAATTATTGCAGCAGCAACCGTTGGGGCAATTTTTGCAATGGTTACTTGGAATAACATTACATTCATTTCTGGTGAAGTAAAAGAACCTGAAAAAAATATCCCACTAGCTTTATTATGGGGCGTAATTATTGTAATGGTTTTATATGTACTAATTAATATCTTATATGTATTTTCTGTACCTATTGACCAAATAAAAACAGCACCAGAAGACATTGTAGCAGTTGTTCTAATGCAAAATATAACTGGTCCAATTGGCGAATTAATTATTGCTCTAATAATTATGATTTCGGCTTGTGGAAGCGCAAATGGACTAATTATGACAGGAGCAAGAGTTTACTATCAAATGGCAAAAGACAACTTATTATTCAGAAGTCTTGCTCAAATAAATAAAGATACAAATGTTCCTGTAAATTCATTGCTACTACAATGTTTTTGGTCTAGCGTATTCATTCTTTTCTGTGGAAATTATAGCGAATTATTAGATTATGTTATCTATGCCGCATTAATTTTCTACGTTTTAACTGTAATCGGTATTTTCGTATATCGACATAAATACAAAGAAACAATCCAAAACAAAGTAAATAGCTTATTCGGAATATTTTTTATTGCGGTAGGAAGCTTTATCATTTACTCTTTGACCATTCATAAATTTGCAAATTCTATGAAAACATTGTTAATTATTGCGACTGGAATACCTATTTACTACGCTTGGCAAAAGTTTAGAATACAAAAAACTTGTACAAAATAGAATAAAAAGGTATCATTATAACATTACAAGACAGATACGAGGTTAGTGATGTTAATTGATGATTTATTAAAAGAAGTAATTGAATATAAAGCCAGCGACTTGCATATTTCTGTTGGATTACCACCAGTAATAAGGGTTGACGGTAATTTATTAAGAACAAAATATCAACCATTTACACCAGATGGCGTTGAAGATTTACTTTTCCCAATGCTGAATAATGAACAAAGAAGAACATTAGAACAGACATGGGAACTTGATATGTCTTATGGTATTGAAGGCATTGGTCGTTTCAGGGTTAACATCTATAAAAACAAAGGAACATATGCAGCTGCATTCAGAACAATTAACACAACAGTTCCTTCATTTGAAACATTAGGATTACCAGATGTAGTTCGTAAAGTTACAGAACGTCCTAGAGGTCTTATTCTAGTAACGGGTCCAACTGGTTCAGGTAAATCTACAACTCTTGCTTCAATGATTGACTATATTAACGAGAATAGAAGCGAACACATTCTTACAATCGAGGACCCTATCGAGTTTGTTCACAAGTCAAAGAAAAGTGTAATTCACCAAAGAGAATTAGGACAAGATACTCGTTCATTCGCAAACGCATTAAAATCTTCTTTACGTGAAGACCCTGATATTATTCTAGTAGGTGAGATGCGTGACATCGAAACTATCGGCTTGGCATTAACAGCCGCAGAAACAGGTCACTTAGTGTTCGGAACACTTCACACCTCATCTGCCAGCCAAACTATCGACCGTATTATTGACGTATTCCCAGAAGGGCAACAACAACAGATCCGTGTTCAATTAGGTGGTTGTTTAGAAGCTGTATTTGCACAAACACTTCTTCAAAGACTTCAACCAGACGGCACTAAAAAAGGTCGTGTAATGGCTCAAGAAATTTTGATTAAAAATAACGCTATATCAAACATGATTCGTGAAGGTAAGTCAGCACAAATTTATTCTGCTATCCAAACAGGTGCTGGTCAAGGTATGCAAACATTAGAAACAGCACTTGCTGAATTATTGAAAAAGAAATTAATAACTCCAGAAGATGCCCTAATGAAATCACAAAGACCTGACGAATTAAAACGTCTTGCTAATATTGAATAATTAAGCAACATAAAATAAAAAAGTAACAAGTAAGTCCGCCATTAACAAATAAACAGTTGATAAAATGGCGGCTTTTGTTGTTGAAATACCAACACCTTTTGCCCCACCTGTTGTTTTATAACCTTGCGTTGCACAAACTAGCGGAATAATAATACCAAAAATAAAACCTTTAAAAATACTTATATAAATATCTCTTGTGTTTAAGAATAACCACACTGAAGACATATAGCGATTTGGATGTAATCCAATTGTAAAATACGAAATAATCATACCTCCAAGAACGCCAAACAATTCAGCAAGAATAACTACCATTGGAACAGTTATAGCACCAGCTAAAATTCTTGGAGCGAAATAATAACCTACAGGATCAACTTTTAAAGTTTTTAATGCATCAACCTGTGATGTTACTTTCATATTCGCAATTTCTGCACTTATGGCAGTACCCGCACGAGCACTGATAGCAAGAGCAGCGAAACCAGGCGCAAGCTCACGAATTAACGCAACAGCTAAAAAACCACCAACATAGCTTTCTGCTCCTGACATCAAAAATTGTTTTGAAACCTGAAGCGCAATTACAACGGCAGCAATAAAAACAATACTTAACGCAATTGGCAAAGAATCATAACTTATCATCGCAGCTCTTGAAAGAACAGAAGAAAACTTAACGTTTCCTGAAAAAATATATTTTAAAACTTGTATGAAATTTTGTACGCAAAGTCCTAAAAAACTAATCATTTAACAATAATTTCCTTCCAATCACAAGTATATTTTATCACGAACTAAACATTTCTATCAAAAAATGAAGCAACCTCTTTATGTGAGATAAAATGAGAAATAGGTCTGCCGTGAGGACAAGTATATGGATTTTTTGTTGTTCTTAATTTTTTAACAATCTCTTCCATTTGCCACAATGTAAGTCTTTCCCCTGCTTTGACTGCGGCTTTACAAGAAGTTGTAACCAGAATTCTTTCTTCGATAGTATCCAAATCGTTTTCTGGTGAATGTTTAAGGTTTTCCAAAAGTTCAGATAAAATATCTTTTGGTTTTACTTGAGAAAGAACTTGTGGAATTTTCTTAAAAATTATCTGATTTGCTGAAACTTTTTCAATTTGATATCCAAATTTTGTTAAATGTTCACGAGCACTTTCTATAATTTCAACCTCTTCTGGTTCAACATCTAAAATATCAGAAATTATCAAAAGCTGAGATGCAACCTCTTTTTGAGATTTTAATTTTTCATAAATATAACGTTCTTCTGCAATATGTTGGTCAATTAATTCAAGATTATCTTCATTTTCAACCAAAATATAAGTATTTTTAAACTGACCAATTACATTAACTTGCTTTAGCTTTGATGGTGTTTCAAAATCTATTTCCATTTTCTTTTGCTGAACAATCTCTTCAACAATAGGTTTTTCTTCTATTTTACGCTCAACCCTAATAGGAAATACAGGAGTTTCATCCGTTTCTTTTTCTTCAAACGTTCCAAATTCTAGTGCCGGTTTAGATATTTTCTCAACAGTATTAATTTCAGGTTCAAAAGAAATACTAGATAATGCCTGACTTACAGCACTTTGCACAAAATTAAAAATTTGATTTGGAGTTTTATATCTTATTTCACGTTTCGTTGGGTGTGCATTAACATCAATTTCGCAAGGATTAATATCTATGTTGATAACAACAAAAGGATATCTTCCGTTTGGAAGCATATTCTTATATGCAATATCAATCGCTTTTAACAAAATAGGACATTTAACTGTTCTAGAGTTTACGAATGTATAAATTGATTTTTTACTTGAACGAGTATAAGAAGGAACAGAAACAAAGCCACTAATTGCAATACCTGTTAAAACATCTGTTTTTCTAACTTCTTTTAATTCATCAATAATACTCGCAGGATAGATTTGAGTAATTCTAGTTAATAAATCAGAATTTTGTGTTGTTGAAATTACTTCTGAACCATTATTTTTAAGTATAAAAGCTACTTGAGGATGAGATATTGCAAGAGATTGAACCAGCTCTTGAATATATGCAAACTCAGTTTTTTGATTTTTCAAGAATTTCAAACGTGCTGGCTGATTAAAAAATAAATCTTCAACCTCCATAATTGTACCTTGCGCACAACCTATTTTAGATGATTTAACAACAGAGTTTTGAGATTCTACCTTTGTTCCATAATCAAAATCTTTTGTTCTAGTTGTACAAGTAACTTTAGCGATTGAAATAATACTAGCTAAGGCTTCCCCTCTAAAACCAAGGGTTTCAATATTAAACAAACTTGCTTCGTCAGTTAGTTTACTTGTTGCATGTTTGGTAAACGCAAGTTCAATATCTTCAGGATGAATACCACAACCATTATCGGCAATACGAATATTTCTGCACTCATTTGAAATACTTATTTCAATACGTGTTGCACCAGCATCAATAGAATTTTCTACAAGTTCTTTAACAACACTTGCAGGTCTTTCAATAACTTCCCCAGCGGCAATTTGATTTATTAAATTAACCGATAATTGTTTTATTCTTCCCATACAAGTATTGTAATACATTAAAAAACAAGCATGTTCGCATGCAATACAATAATGTTACAATTTTTCAACTGCAAAAGAGGTTAGAACTTGAGCCGTACCCATTTGAGATGATGAATACTCAAATCCAACTAGTTTTTGCGCAAGTTCATTTCTTGATAAAATAATATAGTTTGATTGTGCAATTGAAGGATTTAACTTATTTACAACCTTAAGAACCTTTCCTGATTTCTTGTCTTTATATACAACCCTAGAATTCAGAACAGTTGGGTCATAAGTAACCCAGCCATATTCTTTGTAGTAAACTTCAACCCAAGCATGTGCAGAATCTTTATTTCGCATAAAATTACCAGTTACAGTCCTAGCTGGTATTCCTTTTGCACGACATAGGGCAACCATTGCCGCAGCATATTCTGTACACTTCCCTTTCTTAGCCATTAATGCTTGTTTTGCACCAATATTAGGAGTAATTGTATATTTGAATTTCCCTTGAACATAACGGAAAATTTTATCAACAATTTCTTCTTGAGAAGAACCTTTTATGGAGTTTGCCACACTTATAACATATTCGTCATTAGATTCAATTAATTTTTCTGGAAGCAAATATTTTGATAAGTCTTTTTCAGGCAGCAAATTGTGATTTACTTTTTTAGCATTTTTTAAATCATAAGGATTTGTTTTTAATATTCCATCAAAAGAAACCGTTATTGTCGTATTTGAAATATTATTAAAATTATACTCAGCAATCATGCCTTTATCTGTTTTATAGTACCTATCTGGTTTTCTAGATAAATTTGAGATTGTAGTATATTGCCTTAATTGTTCTTGCTGTGGAACATACATTGTAAACGTAAGTTTTTTTAATGTTCCAGAAACCTTAATATCATATTTAAAATTATATTTATACTTTGTTAATGGAGGCTGAACAACCTGTATTTTTTGAGACTGTGGGTCTGGAGATACATTTTGCTGATTAGTAGCAACAGCAACTTCTTTTTTTTCAGTTTGATTTGAATTTTCAGTGTTAGATGGCTGAAAAAAATAAAAAACCATACAACCACCAATAATAATAAATGGAATACTGAATAATAATGAAGTTAAATCTTTTTTCATATAAAAATTATAACATTTTTTATTTAAATCAAGATATAATTATTTTATGAAAATAGACACAATAATTTTTGATTTAGATGGAACCTTACTTAATAGCTTAGGAGATTTGCATGCCTGTTTCAATCATGCAATAAAGAGTTTTGGATATCCGGAAAGAAGTTTAAACGAGATTAAAAGTTTTGTTGGAAATGGGATAAAAAAAGCAATAGAAAGAGCCATTGCAAAACCAATCGAGGATAGTGATTTAAATAAAATAGTAGATTACTTTAGAATTTACTACAAAGACCACATGCTAGAATTTACAAAGCCTTATGAAGGCATTATAGAAATGCTAAAACAAGCAAAAACAAAAGGGTACAAACTTGCAGTTGTATCAAACAAATATGACGATGAAGTAAAAATGTTAGTTAAAAATTACTTTGGCGAATACATCGATGTTGCAATCGGAGAAGGACATGGTATTCGAAAAAAGCCTGAAGTTGATGGAGTAATAGAAGCCATTAACGAATTAAACTCTAACTTAAAAAGGGCGATATTTGTGGGCGATTCAGATGTAGATATAAAAACAGCAAGAAACGCTGGTATGCATTGTATAAGTGTAACTTGGGGTTTTAGAGACAAGGATTTCTTAATGTCAGAGGGGGCTGAATTCTTTGCAAATCATCCAAAAGAAATTCTAGAAATAATTGAAAAAAAAATATATTTAGGCTAATATAAAACTTGGGCAGTTGATGCACACGCCGGAGTGGCGAAATTGGTAGACGCATCAGACTCAAAAT
>CAZNLZ010000027.1:0-11234 GCA_964574225.1 uncultured Muribaculaceae bacterium
ACTTGCATTTCAATAACTTTTTCAGCAATTCTTACTGTATTTAAAGCAGCACCAATTCTTAGGTTATCGGCAACACACCAGAATGAAATTGCATTATCAAAAGCTATATCTTTTCTAATTCTACCCACATAAACAGGGTTTGTACCTGCAGCCATTAATGCTGTTGGGAATTCATAATTTTCAACATCATCAATAACTTCAACACCCCATGCATTTTCCAGAATTTCTCTAGCTTTTTCAGGAGTAATATCTTTTTCAAATTCAACAGTAACAGCTTCTGAGTGACCTACAAAAACAGGAACTCTAACCGCTGTACAAGAAATTGGAGTATCTGGAGCCAAGTGTAAAATTTTTCTTGTCTCGTTTGTAACTTTCATTTCTTCTTTTGTATAACCGTTATCACAGAATGAATCAATTTGTGGAATGCAGTTGTATGCAATCGGTTTTTTAAATACTTTATTTTCAAATTCTTTGCCTTCATTAGCAGCAATGGTATTTTCTCTTAATTCATTAATTGCAGCCAAACCAGCACCTGAAACAGATTGATATGTGCTTACAACCATTCTTTTAATACCAGCATAGTCATGCAATGGCTTTAAAGCTAACATTAATTGTGATGTAGAACAATTAGGATTTGCAATAATACCTTTATGAGTTCTAATATCATCATCATTTACGCCTGCAATAACCAATGGAATATCTTTTTCCATTCTGAAAGCACTTGAGTTATCAATATACACGCAACCACGTTTAACAGCTTCATGAGCAAGAGCTAAACTTGTTGAACCACCAGCTGACGCAAGAACAATATTAATTCCTTCAAACGCTTCTGGAGTTGCTTCTATAATTGTATATTCCTTACCCTTAAAAGTAATTGTCTTTCCTGCGCTTTTCTTACTTGCCAAAAACTTAATGTCTTCAAATACTACATTGTTTTCTTCTAAAATTTCTAAAATGTGTCGGCCAACTACACCTGTAGCTCCAAGAACGCCAATTACTGGTTTTCTCATACTTTCTTTTCCCTATCTATATATATAATACTAACAAGAGAAATTATCCGACAAAACTCTTATTAATACAAGTATATGAAGACATTGGGAAAGCCGATGTAAACAATTATTAATTTTTCAAGATAAATACAAAAAAAATCGTTCATGGTACTTTACGAAACCAAAATTAAATTGTATAATATATCTGTTATTAATGTTTCGGCTAGTGTAAATATTGCAAGTTCTTAAATCTTACTTTAAACTTGCATTTTTTTTGCGAATTTTCTGTAAGCTGACCGAATGAAATGAGGGAACGCTGAAGTAGCGCCGAAATAATGAGCGACGGTTTTGCGGACAGCAAAACAAAGCAAATGACTTGAAGGCGTGGAAGAAAATTAAAGAGGCGAAATTTATCGTACGTAGAACGTGGAAACGAGCAAACTGACCGAATTTTCAGACGATGTTTTTTAAGTTCTCTCCATTTTCAAAAGATTGTAAATTAGACAAAGTCATTTCTAATATTCTGTTTACAGCCTCTTGTGTATCATAGGCAATATGTGGCGTAACAATAACATTTGGCAAGTTCAAAAGTTTGTTATTAATCAAAGATGTCCTTAAGTTTTTTAGATTTATATTCGCTCCAGGTCTTTTGTTAGAGATAGTTTCTTCGTATTCTAAAACATCAAGAGCCGCACCTTTTATACGATTTTCGATTAGTGCTTCATAAAGCGCCTCTGTATCAATCAATTCACCACGAGCAGTATTAACAATAATAGCGGTTTCTTTCATCAACGACAATTTTTCTTTATCTATTAAATGATAAGAATAAGGAGTTAATGGAGCATGTAGCATAATTACATCCGATAATTTGCACAAAGTATCCAGAGAAACATAACTAGCACCGTATTTTTCTTTAACTACATTATTTTCTTTTAAATCATGATAAATAACGTTCATAGAAAAGCCTTTTGCTATTTTTACAGATTTTGAACCTATTGAACCCACACCAATAATGCCAATTGTTTTATCACAAAGTTCTAAACCAAATGTTTCAGGGTACATATCACCATTTTTTAACTCATTAACGCCAAAACAAATACGTCTGCATAAGTTCAGAAGAATACCAAAAGAAAATTCAGCAACAGTATAATCGCCATAATGCGGTGTATTAGCAACTAAAATATGATTTTCTCTGCAGTAATCAATATCAATATGGCTAAAACCAACAGAACGAGTCAAAATCAATTTTAGATTTTTAAATTTATAAAGAATTTCACTTGTAAGCCTTGAACTAGTAAAAACAGAAATAATTTCAGCATTTTGTTCAACTTCCGATAATTCAACATCTGGCATTAACTCATGCTCTTTAAAAATCAAATTAAATTTAGAAGAAAGTTCATCTTCAAAATAATTACGTTCAAAAGGTTTCGTGTCATAAAAAATTATTGTATTCATATTGTTCTCCATTTTTTATCAAAGATATCAATAAAGAACAAAATATAAATTAGCTTTTCGTATATTAGACACTCAATAATTTTCGAGCAAAAGCAGTTGATTCATCGTTAATTTCACCAGCAGATAATAGCGCAATTGCTTTTACCCTATTTTCATCTTGCAGGTCATATACATTAACCTTTGTTGAATCAGTTTGCTCTTTTTTCACATAGAAATGAGCAGAAGCTTTTGCGGCAATAATAGGTTGATGTGTAATAAGTATAATTTGATGTGATTGAGCCAAATTTGCAATTTCATCAGCAACAGCTTGCGAAGCTTTACCAGAAATCCCCGTATCAATTTCATCAAAAATTACAGTATTTGTTTTATCAGCCTCTGCAAATATTGATTTAATTGCAAGCATTACTCTTGAAATCTCACCACCAGAAGCAGTTTTTGCAAGTGGTTTAACATTTTCTGAAACGTTTGTAGAAATTAAGAATTCAACTTTATCAACACCTTTATCATTCATATCACAAGGCTGAATATCAACTTCAAATTTGGATTTTGGTAATTCTAAGCACTCAAGTTTTTCTGAAATTGCTTTTGATAAAACCTTTGCCAATTCTTTCCTAGCGCAACTGATAACACTAGCTAATTCATCAAGCTCAGTTTTTATTAATTTAATTTCTTTTTCTGTTTCTAAAAGTTCATCTTGAGATACTTCAATTGAGCTTAATTCATTAGAAAGTTTTTCATAAGTGTTATAAACTTCTTCAAGCGTATTTCCATATTTTCTTTTTATTTTTTCAAGTAAACTCAATCGTTCACAAATAAAATCCATTCTTTCATTATCATTTTCTTTAGATTCAGAATAACTGCAAAGCTGATTTGAAACTTCTCTTAAAGTTTCATACGCATTGATAAAATCTTCTTCTAAAGGAACAATACTCTCATCCATAGATGATAACTTAGAAACATTTGACTTAATGCTACTTAAAGCACTCAACACATTCATATCTTCGCCATTTAAAGCCCAATATGACGAATAAGAAAGCTCTTTCAATTTTTCAACATTAGATAAAATATCAAGTTCTTTTTCAAGATTTTCACACTCATCTAAATCTTCAATATGCGCATCTTCAATCTCTTTAACTTGAAATTTCAAAAAGTCTTCTTGTTGCATAACAGTTGCAACAACTTGTTGCAATTCCGCCAATTTTTTATTCAAAGAAATATATCTATCGTATTTTTCCTTAAACAATGTAATATTATCTCTATGCGGTTTCAAAGCAAAATTATCTAACAATACTATGTGATTTTTAGGTTGAACATAATTATATGATTGATGTTGTGTATGAATATCTAAAAGTTTTTCTCTAATATCTTTGACAAAATCCTGCGTAACCATTACCCCATTTATTCGAGAACGGGTTGCAGTTTGTGTTATTTCTTTTGAAATTACAATTTCATTATCAAAAATTTCAATACCATTTTCTTCAAAAACTGATTTGTCAAAATCCTCATCTAATTCAATAACTAGTTCAACAAAAGCTTTTTCTGTACCTGTTTTAATAACTTCCTTAGTTGTTTTTGCACCAAGAGCAACATCTATTGCCCCAATAACAATACTTTTTCCCGCACCAGTTTCACCAGTAAAAACATTAAAACCCTTATCAAAATTAAGAGTTAACTCATCTATTAAAATATAATTTTTTACTGTAACTGATTTAATCATCTTATTCTTTCCAAGAAAGTCCCCAATGTAATTTTTCTTTTAGAACTGAATAAAAAGAATTTTTTTCCAAATTCAACAAAATAAGCTTAGCACTATATTCACTCTTCTTAATTTGAATATTATCATCATTTGATAAAGAGTGTGTATCTTGTCCATCAGCAGATATTGTAAGTAATGGTTTTTTCTGACTAGATGTAACATTAATCACTTCACTAGAAGGAATTACAATTGGTCTTGCATTCATAGTATGTGGACAAATTGGCACAATAACAAATGCATCTAATACAGGTGATAAAATTGGACCACCCGCAGACAACGTGTATGCTGTAGAACCTGTTGGTGTTGAAATAATAATACCATCAGCTAAATAGTCACAAACAATATTATCATTGATATAAACATATAATCTTGATGTTCTTGAAAATCCATCACCTTTAATAACAATGTCATTTAAAGCATTTAATTTATCGTGAAGCGCTGATAGCATTATTCTTTGTTCAACTTTAAAAGCACCGTTCAAAAGTGAATCAACAGCACCTTCTATTTGTGTTGGTTTAGCTTGAGATAAGAAACCTAATCTGCCCAAGTTTATACCCAAAATTGGAACATCATACTTCGCGTAAAATCTTGCCGTTTTTAGGATTGTTCCATCACCACCTAATACAACAGCAAATGTCACATCAGAAGAAAAACTATCTGTTGTAAGAACCTGCGTTTTAAGACCTTTATCAGCAAATAATTTCGCAACTTTTTCAGCAAAACATTCTGCCTTAGAATTATCTTTATTATAGAAAATTCCAACATCTGAAAGATTTATTTCTTCACCATTAACCGCTTTTACTAACACAAATTACTCCTTATGTTTATAAGCCATTAAAAGTCCATCCGGCAAGTCTAAAATTTGAACTTGATACTCTGGATGAGAAGAAATTGCTTGAACAAAATCTTCAACTTTCTTTGCGTGAGATGTAATATTATCAGCCAAAATAACTCCACCTTTCTTTAATAAAGGATGAGTTACTTCGAAAAATTTAATATATTCTTGCTTGTTCGCATCAATAAAAATCAAATCGAATTCTTCATTTATTTCATCACGAACAACATCATAAGCTTGTCCAATTTTAAATGTTGCAATGTCTGATAAACCACAATATTCAAAGTATTCACGAGCAAGACATTGTCTTTTTTCCCAGAATTCAATAGTTGTTAAATGCCCACCAGTTTCTTTTAATGCATCAGCAATCCACAAACCAGAATATCCATTTGATGTGCCAAGCTCAAGAACATTTTTCGCATTCATTAATTTTATAAGCATATTTATAAAATTACCTGTCTGACGAGATACATTCCAAAAATCATCAGCAGTTTTTTCTAGTTTTTCTAATATTTCAATAGTTTCTTTATTCATGTGTTCTATCCAAAATAGTAATCATATTAATATATTCACTAACCGGCAAGGTTTGAAGTGCTTTATCTTTATCCATATCATATACAACATACTTCAAATCAGCCATATTGGTAATAACTGCTAGATTTGAATTTGGAACAGGAGTAAATGACTTAGAAAAACCGCCCACTGGCAACTTGGTTTCTTGTGCATTTTCCATTGATAAATTGTATTTATAAACCGAATTATCACCAGCACATAATACAAAAAGATTGCCATTGTACTCGTACATATCAATTGGTTTTGCACCAACTTTAATATCTTTTATACTTGTAGAATATGTTTTTATATCTTTATCAAGCTCATCAGCACCTGTTTTTTCACTCTCGTCAAAATCATAATCTGAAATCAAATCTTCAGTAAATGAATCAGCATCTGCTTTTTGTTCTTTCTTAATAGCTTCTTCTTTTTTACGTTGCTTTTTAGTTTTTGTAAAATTATTGTCTTGAAGCAAATCATAATGAACAACTCTTAGCTGTGGCTTTGTCCTTGAAATCATATATAAAACATTATTTTTTAATATAATTTCAGTAGCATTAGGGAACTTTGTAATAAGTTTGTTTTCATACCCATTTACCAAATCTAGCACATATACATTTGATGTTTTTACATCAATATAAGAAAGCTTTGTTGAATCTGGTGACAAAGCCATCTTTTGAGGCGCACCAACCAATTGAATTTTTTCTTTCATCGTCATTGACTCTAAATCAATAACAGATAAAGATTCATCTCCAATACTTGCAACAAATGCCTTTTTATTTATATCATCAACTAAAATTTCTGTTGGATTAGATGTCAAATCAATAGTTTTAGCTATATATTCATTAACAACATCAATTACATCAACATTTTTCTTTCCATTTGTAGCAACAAGCAAATATTTACCACCCATTGCAGGCTTAACATCCTTCATTACACCAGATGTTTTTAATGAATACAAAGGTTCTGTAACTGTTGAAGAAAATACTTGCAAATATTCTGTCTGGAAGTTGTTTACAAAATACAGCTTATTTTTCAATGCTGATGGAACATTTTGAATTTTTGTATCTGCAACTCTTTTACCTGTTGGCAATGGAGCCGTTTTTCTTGTAACAAATGTTGATGTCTTAGCACTTCCAACTAAAGGAATTTGAACATCACCAATAATACCAGCATATGTTTCAGGAAGAACCAAACCATGTGGCACCATAATATCTTGAGGTAATAATCCGGTTTTTATTTCAACTGGTAAATTTGGGATATCTCTGACTGTTAAGCTGTTTTCACCATTTTTAACAACCTTCAAAAGTGCAAAATTATTGTTAAACAATACCATATCCGGAAGATTATCCATTGTTTGATTTTCAGGATATGTTTTAACTACTTGCAATGTTTCAACTTCCTTTGGATATGAAGGATAAATAGGCAAATACATAACTTGATTGTTATAAGTTACAACACCATCAAATCTAACATTTGGCACTTTTTTCTGACTTACCAAATAATCTTTTACAATTTTAGGCAACTGGCTAGCATCTGCGCTTAAATTAGCTGCAAACAATATCATTAAAGATAATATAAGCGATTTAATTTTCATACTATTCCCATTAATTATGAAGTACATTTTTCATTTTATCAATGAATTTTGAAGAAGGCTTTTTGTTACAATTAAGTTCATAAAGCTTCTTATACAATTGTTTTTCTTCTGAACTAATATTTTGAGGAGTTTTAATTTTAACCACAAAATTATGATTTCCTCTTCTGCTAGATGAACCCAAATATGGAACTCCAGCACCTTTTAATGTAATAATTTTATCTTGTTCAACACCTGCTGGTATAACAAGTTCCTGTTTTCCGTCTAATGTATCAACTTCAACGGTATCACCAAGTGCAGCTTGCGGGAAGGAAATATCAACTGTTGAATAAATATCAACGCCATCACGTTTGAATTTTTCATGTTCTTTAACATAAATAACAACAATTAAATCCCCAGTTCTACCACCATTTTTACCGCAGTTACCTTCTTGAGCCAAACCAATTCTAGACCCATTATCAACACCTGCGGGAATATTAATTGTAAGTTTTCTTTCAACTTCTAGTCTTCCATCGCCTTTACACTTTTTGCAAGGGTTAGAATTAATTTTTCCAGAACCATTACATTTTGGACAAGTTGTAATTTGTCTAAAACTGCCAAGAGGTGTTTGCGCAACTTGTTGAACTTTTCCTGTTCCACCGCAAGTAGGACAAGTTTCTGGTTTTGTACCACTTTGTGCGCCTGTCCCATTACATTCATCACAAGTTTCTAAATGAGAAATTTTTACTTCTTTTTTTACACCAAAAACAGCCTCTTCAAATTCAACTTGAAGATTTAGTCTTAAATCAGAACCATTTTGAGGGCTATTTGGATTTGTTGCTCGAAAATCAGAAAATCCAAAGCCACCAAAGAAGCTTTCAAAAATATCATTTAAATCACCAAAACCACCATCAAATGGACCAGCTGTATTAAATCCAGCATCTTTTAGACCATCCTCACCATATCTATCATAAGTGGCACGTTTATTATCATCCATTAAAGTTTCATAAGCTTTTCCAAGCTCTTTAAACTTTGCTTCAGCATCTGGCGCTTTATTAACGTCTGGATGGTACTGTCTTGCTTTTTTTCTGAACGCAGATTTAATTTCATCTTTTGTTGCGTTTTTCTCTACACCTAATATTTCGTAAAAATCACTCATTATCTTCTAATCTTTCAACTAATGTTTATTGTTTAACAGCTACACTAACCATTGATGGTCTTAAAACCTTATCTCCAAGTTTATAGCCTTTTTGTAATTCATTTATAATAGTATCTTCTTCATACTCATCTGTTGGAGTTTGCATAACTGCTTCATGCAAGTTTGGATCAAACTTTTGCCCAACACATTCGATATGTTCCAAGCCTAATTTTGTTAAAGAATCAATTAATTGTTTATTTAAAACATAGAAAGTTTCTTTCATTTTATCTACTTCTTCGATTTTATCGACCGCTTGAACTGCTCTATCAAAGTTATCCACAACTTCAATAATTTTTTTCATGCATTCTTGTTTGCCGTACTTTAACAAGGCTTCTCTTTCTTGTTCTTGTCTTTTTCTATAATTATCAAAATCAGCAGCAAGTCTTAAATATTGATTATTTAAAGTTTCATAATCTGCTTTTAATTTATCAGTTTCAGAAGAAGTTTCTTCAACAATTTCTTCTTTTATTTCTTCAGCAACAGGAGTTTCGTCTGTAGTTTCTTCAACAATTTCATTCTCTTGTTCTTTAATTTCGTCAGTCATAGTATTCACTTCTTCTCCCTTGTTTGAGTCTTTATTTACAAAAGGATTTCCTTTATCAAAAATATTTTTCATATTCACCCTAACTCTACCTCTTTATAAATTATAAAATATCAATCTTGATACTCAATAGATATTAATTTTTTCTTAACTTTTCAAACTAAAAAAAAGTGCTATCATGTATATAGGAGCAATCTTTAATGGCAAAAATTAAAAAAATAAGCTATGGTGATTTGTTAAACATTAGGAAACTTATTTCTGTACTTTGTTCTGACAACATTATGAACTACAGACGTATATTTTTTCTTTCTGTTCCTACAACATATATTCAAAACCTTTTTTACAGTGTTCACTTAAGGAAACATCCAGAAACTTACGTAATTTCTGATATAAACGATAATTTAAAAGGGTTAATTAGCGTTAAAGCGCAGACAGGAAATCCTTACAAATGGCAAATTAAAAGATTATTTCTTGCGCCAAATTGCCACGAAGAAGGCAAACAGCTTATTGAATATATTATTGCAAAATTTGGAGCAAGAGGCGTTGATACTTTTTACGCTTCAGTTAATGACAGCCAAGATGAACTTATCGATTTGTTTGTTAAAGGTTGTGGGTTCAGATTTTGTTCATCAGAAGCATTATGGGAAGTTTCAAACATAAATTTCTTACTATCAGAATTTGATGAATCAAACTTCAAATCATTTAAAAATTCTGACTGTCAAAAAGTAGCAGATTTGTATAACGAAAATTTAATTACGCACTATAAATATTCACTTTCAAAAGAAGAAGGCGAATTTAAAGATAACTTTATACAAGGCATTAATTCAGATACCGACTTTAAATACATCCTAGAAGACGAAAAAACAGGTGCTATAAAATCATTTATTGAAATCAAAACTTGTGATAATACAAACTACTTTGTAGATTGCATTGTTCCGCCACAATTCTTTGACTTGTATCCTATAATTTTATCTTTTGCAGTGAAGAAAATCATTAAAAGAAATAAGAATTTTAAACTCTACATAAAAAATAGAAAATACTTACAAAGCGGAGAACAGCTTGAAAACTTCTTTAAGGAAAATCGCTTTGACCAATTACAAAACAACGCAATACTTGTCCGTGATTTCTTTAAAACAGTTAAAGAAGAAGCTTCAAGTTTTAATAATGCCGTAGTATTTAGCGGATTTGAAGTTTAATTTTCAACTAGATATCTTGCTCTATCGCAAATTTCAAGCCTAAAGAAATTCATTTCCTTCGCTTTTTGCTGAACGTACTTAATCAAACCAACTACACGCTCATCAGGCTTTTCATTTCTATATTTTGTAAGCCAGCTATTCTCAATATCAATAACTATAATACCAATATTATTTTCCTTATTGAATTTCAACCAATTATCTATTTCCTCAATAGTATCATTCATTTCAGGAATAATAATGTACTTGCTTATTACGTTATAAGACCTTTTTTGAGCTTTAGCATATTTCTTTAAGTTGTTTGAAACAGTCTTAAACGCATCTACTTGTTTAATTTTTTTATAGGTTTCTCTTGATGAGCTATCAATAGAAACAACAACTGAAAGCTGACCTGATTTAATTCCTTTTTCTATCATCTTCGAATATTTAATACCAGATGATGGAACCCTCATATCGCTAAAACCATTTTTCAAGAACAAATCTATAAGCTTATCGAACTCGGGCAAAATAGTAGGTTCACCACCACCGAAACCAATAGAACCACCTCGTCTAATGATTTTTTTATCAAACATTTCTTTAATAATTGGATAAATATTATATGTTTTAAGAGTGTTATAACGCTTTTTGTCTTCTTCTGTATAACAATAAGTACAACAACAATTACACTTAGTAAAATGGTCAAAAATAATACAATCAATATAATCTTCTTGTAACCATTCTTTTTCTTCTAAGAATACGCACCCAACACAACCAGGAACAGTTTCTCCTCTTTTTTGGATTTCTCTATATTCTTGTTTTATTTTAAAGAACTTATCCCAATCGATTTTTTCACCGTGATAGTCTTCAAAAATCATTGAATTACCACCACCAGGAGCGCTCATATAACAGCATAACTTCACATTAGAACCATATACGCCATTATCAAAACATACACCTGATTCTAACCATTTACAACTAATATATTTTTCGCGTTTTCCTTCGCCCATAAAAGACCTATTTAAAGTTACAATTCAACAATCGACAGTTCATTGTGCATTTCAAGATATGTTCACGAACTTCGTCTGCTTCTTTACTATACCATAAATCTTGTGGCAAACTTTCTTTTAAGTTACCAATAGGTTTCATACAGAAACAAATACGAC
>CAZNLZ010000028.1:0-10798 GCA_964574225.1 uncultured Muribaculaceae bacterium
TATCATTGGTGCTTTCTTGGTATGAACAAAAAGCGGTATGTATTTTATTAACATTACTTTATTTAGGCATTGAAAATATCAGACTTGGTCCGACTTTACCAGCTTTTATATCTCCTAATATATTAAATATATTGGTTGAAAAATTTAAAATAGCGCCGATAACAACTGCAGAAAAAGATTTGAAAGATCTTCTCTGCTAATTTGTAATTTATAATATGCAAAAAGTTACTTTTTTAATCACTGAATTCTTTCATTTGTCATATATGCAAATTATAATAAAAAATTATCTTTTGTTGGTTACAGATCAATCTGTAATACTTGCCAATAAATTTTCTTTTGATGAGGAATTTTATAATCATGAATTTAAAACAACTTTTAATAAAACATTTTTACCAGAAATTGATTGGAACTATTTTTACAAAGCAACAAGTCTTAAGATTGCCAAAATAACGCTATAAATCCCCCTTCTCCCCCTCGAAAAAAGGTTCCAGAACATACAGAAAGTGCCCTTTTTTTGAGGAAAGCGCCATGCAATTTCAAAGTGATTATTTCCAAAATGGAAATAGTTCAACTGCTTTAAGTTAATACTGCATAATAGTCGGGGTTTTGGTAAAAGCTGAGTATTACAATAAAAATCTCATCATAATATTAATTAAGTATCCAAGTTGATGATTGTTTATAGTGAGAGCGGTAAACATGGTTCTGCGAATGAGAGCTCGTTGTTCTGTCTAATAAAAAGACCCTGCATTGCAGAGTCTTTTTTTATATTAATAATTATTTGCCTTTTCAAAGAAATATGCTTGTGGGTGTTTACATACTGGGCATAATTCTGGGGCTTGTGTGCCAACATGAAGATGTCCGCAATTTGAACATTCCCAAATAATATCTTTGTCTTTTTCGAAAACGGTTTTTTCTTTTATTGCAGCTAACAGTTTTCTGTATCTTTCTTCGTGATGTTTTTCTATTTTTGCAACAGCTTCAAATAAAATAGCCAATTCTTCAAAACCTTCTTCTTTTGCTTCTTTTGCAAATCTGGCATACATATCTGTCCATTCGTAGTTTTCGCCGTTTGCTGCGTCTTCTAGGTTTTCCATTGTTGAAGGAATTGCTCCTCTGTGTAAATATTTAAACCAAATTTTAGCGTGTTCTTTTTCGTTGTTTGCTGTTTCTTCAAATATTTTGCTAATTTGAACATAACCATCTTTTTTTGCTTTAGAAGCATAATAAGTGTATTTGTTTCTTGCTTGAGATTCACCAGCGAATGCTTCCATTAAGTTCTTTTCTGTTTTTGTTCCTTTAAGTTCCATATTTACTCCTTATTCTTTATAAGAGCATTTTTTAATTTTTTTTATATTTTGTCAAGAAGAAGATTTCAAGAACTCTAAGATTTCTTTTGAATGTTCATCAACATCAACTTTCTCCCAAGCTTTTATAATTTTTCCATCCTTGTCTAAAATAAATGTTGAACGATGAATATCAGAACTTTCTTTTAGATGCTCTTTGAATTTATTCTTTAATTCATTATTTTCATCTGATAAAAGAATAAAGTTTAGTTTATGTTTGTTTTGAAAATTCTTGTGTTCTTCAATACTGCTGTTGCTTACACCAATTAATATTGCCTGTTTTTTTAGTTCATCAATAATATCTCGAAATTCTTCTGCTTCTTTTGTGCATACAGGAGTATCATCTTCAGGGTAGAAATATATGATAATTTTATTTCCTTTAAAATCACTTAGCTTGTAATTTTTTTCTTCTCCTTTGTCGTTTATTCCTTCAACTTCTATATTTAAGTAATGCATAAGACCTCCTTTGTTTCATATTAAGGTGAATATTTGATTTTAGTATTCCCTAGCTGGTTAAAAGAGTGAAACTTTATTTTTGATTGAAAGTCTTATTCTACAAATATGCAATTTTATATTATAATTAAGAAGAATAAGGAGAGAGTTGTGAAAAAATTTTTAAAGAACTCGGCATTAATAGCATTATCAGTTTTGGTTGTAGGAATATCTTGTTGTCGTAGTAATACTGCAATGGCACAGTCTGATGCAGAATTATATGATATGGTGTGGAAGATGGTTAATTCCAGATATTTAGACCAGACAAATAATGGACAAGATTGGTCTAAGTGGCGACATAAGTATGATGACAAAATTAAAACTCCTGAGGATTCATATGTTGCTATAAACACTATGCTTGCAAGCTTAAATGATAAATATACAAGATTTTTAGACCCTTCTGAATTTGCAGAAGAAAAAACAGCTATTAAGGCATATTTGTATGGTATTGGTGTTCAAATTGGCTTGAGGGACGGAAAAATCCTTATTATTGCCCCAATGGAAGATACTCCGGGAGAGAGAGCTGGATTATTGGCAGAGGATGAAATCCTTTCAATTAATGGACTTTCAACAAAAGATATGTCAATTGATAAGGCAGCTGAGGCTATAAGAGGAGAAAAGGGTACAACAGTTGAACTTCTTATTAAGCGTAAAGGTGTTGAAAATAAAACATATAAAATCGTTAGAGATGAGATAAAAATAAAATCAATTTCAACAAAAGTTCCTGAGACATTCAAATTGGATGAAAAAGTTGGGTACATAAGATTAAGCTCTTTTATGGGCAGAACTGTTCCTACTGAATTCAGAAAAGTAATGATGGATTATAAGGATAAAGAGGGGCTTATAATTGACCTTAGAGCAAATACTGGTGGTTTGTTGACAAACGCTATATACATTGCTGATTTATTTTTAGATGGTGATGTCATTGTTAGTACTGTTGATAGAGATGGTTATAAGGATACTTCTCGTTCTTCTAAAAAATATTATTCAACTCAACCATTAGTTATATTAATAAATGGAGCAAGTGCTTCAGCAAGCGAAATTCTATCTGGTGCATTAAAAGATAATCAACGTGCAATTTTAGTTGGCGAAAATACCTTTGGTAAGGGGCTTGTTCAAGAAGTTAAAAGTTTGTTGCCTTTTGGTGCTGGTTTAAATCTTACTATTCAAAAATATTTAACTCCAAATGGTACAGATATTAACAAAAAAGGAATTGCTCCTGATATTGAAGTTAAATTGACTGCGCAAAATATCAAGGATAAAGATGATGTACAGTTGAAAAAAGCTCAAGATGTTTTATTGCAGATGATAGAAAATGAAAAAATATCAAAGAAATAATGAAAAATCCGAAGAGAAATCTTCGGATTTTTTAACTGTAAATTTTGTGGAAAACAATTTGTGCGGCATTTAAAACAGGGTCTATTGCTGGTGAGTATGGTGGCGCATATGGCAAATCTAAGTCCATAAAAGATTCTAGTTTTGTTTTACTTAGTATTGCAGGAATAACAGTGTTAATTCGTTGATTTACATCACCTTCGCCAAAACCTTGAACTCCAAGAATTGTATGAGTGTTTTTATCTGCTATAAGTTTGAGGGTTAGTGTTTCACTGTTTGGCATATAGCCTGCTTTGTCTCTTTTTGTGACAATTGCAAACTCTGGTTGAAACCCTAATTTTATTGCTTCTTTATAGCTGATACCAATTATAGAAATTGTTAGATTGAAGTATCTTGTTATTGTTGAATTTAAAATGCCATCAAAAAGGCAGTTGCCGCCAGCAATGTTTATAGCTGCACATCTTCCTTCTTTGTTTGCGGTGGAGCCCATAGGAACCCAAGTGTATTTATTTGTTGCCAGATTGAACTTTTCACAACAATCACCTACTGCATAAATATTTTGACTTGATGTCCTTTGCGTTTTTGTAACTCTAATACTGTTATTAACCCCGAGCTTTATATTGCTACCTTGAAGAAAATCTGTGTTTGGACGAATACCTGTTCCAATTACAACGAGGTCTGTTTCTAATTCTTTTCCAGAAGATGTAAGTACCTTTGTTACTTCTCCTTGTTCATTACCTATAAATTCTGAAATTTCTTCGTTGGTAAATATGCTGACTTGACCAGGACTGTGACCTATTATGTAGTCGGAAATCATCTGCGAAAAATCTTCATCAAACATGTTTAAAATTTGAGGATTCTTCTCAATTAATGTTACTTGTAGGTTGTTTTTTACAAGTGCTTCCATTACTTCTATTGAGATGTATCCACCACCAAGTAATATTGCCTTTTTAGAAGCAAGCATTTTCTCTTTAATATTTATTCCGTCTTGAATTGTCCTTAAAGTAAAAATATTTTTTAAATTTATACCTTTAATATTCGGTATTATTGGCGTTGCCCCTGTAGCTATTACAAGAATGTTATATGATACTTTATATTGATTTCCAGAAATTAAATCTTCAATAAAAACGCTTTGTTCTTTTTCGTTTACGCTTAGACAACGTTGTTTTAAATGAATATTTATATTCTGTTTTTTAAAATCTTCTGGTGTTCTTAAGATTAAAGTATCGCTACTTTGAATTATATTTTCTATGTAATATGGAAGACCGCAAGCAGAATAAGATATTACATCTTCTTGCGTGTAAAGGTCTATTTCAATATTTGGATTTTCTCGTCTTAGTTTTGCTGCTGTTTTAGGTCCAGCAGCACCACCACCTATGATTACAACTTTTTCTGTCATTTTTCTCTCTTTAAAAAATCATTTTTTGTAGTTCAATCCCACTAATTTCAATGAGTGATTTCTCTAATGTTGTTGCATTGTCATTGTTATCTATTTGTAGAAGGATAATTCCTGAAGAAGAACAGAAAATAGATGAGTTATTTATACCAATTCTCATTTTTATTAAGCAGTTGAATTCCGTTAGCTTTCTTTGAAATTCAACTGCATTATCTTCTTTTTCGGACAATTTTATTCCAAGAATAACTGTCATATTATTCTTTTATTTCTAGTTTTTTTGTTTCTTTTTCTTCGCTTTTTAATTTCGGAAGTGTTAGTTTTAAAATTCCGTGTTTAAGTTCTGCATTTGCTTTCTCGACATCAAGTTCGAATGGAAAATAAAGAGTTCTTGAATAGTTTCCATATCTGAATTCTGATTTGTGATATTTGTGTTTTTTGTCTTCTTCTTCTTTTTCAAATTCTTTATTTGCTTCAATTTTTATGTATGACTTATTAATATCAATTTTAATGTCTTCTTTATTTATTCCTGGTAGTTCTACTTTTAAACAATATTCGTTGTCGTATTCTTTTACATCAACAGGCATAGCCATTCCGTTTAAGTCTTTATGAAAAATATATTCAGGGAATATGTTATCAAAACTTTTTTGCAAGATTGCATTAATATCTTCGTTAAGTGTGTTTAGAAAAGTGTCTGGTTTCTTTATTAAGTATTTCATTTTTTTCTCCTATACAAAAATAATCGGAATAATTTTCCGATTACAGTTTGCATAAAAAGATGGAATACAACATCACCAATATGGATAGATACTGTTGATTAAAGTTCAATATTTTCTAATGATTGAACATTTCCAAGTTGTTTTTTCTTTAGCTTGTTTACAACAGAATCAACCAAAAAGTCATAAGATTTGATGTTCTTTATATCTTCAGAGAACTCTTTTACTAACATTTCTTCAACCATAGCTCTGATTTTTAAGTCTTCTTGAACAAACTTATTATCAGAAATAACTGAGTTAAGAAATTCATCGTTTGTATTTTGGGAATGAGAGAACTTAAGCCAACTTAGTTGTGGCTTTTTATTTTTTAATTCCTTAACAAGTTTAAATTGTCTTAGATTGAACATTTAATACGAACTTCTCCATTTTTAAAAGAAACATCTTTCACTTCACGTGCATTGTTTCCCTTAATATATGATAAAACATTTTCAACACTTTGTACAGTATTCATTTTCTCTAAAAGAGTATATAAAACTAAGTCATACAATAAAGAGTTATTCTTTAATTGTGGTAATTCTTCTTCTAAAACTCGACTTACCAACATTGATAATTTATCCGTATCGGAATAACTGCCACTTATTGGATTAGACATACATTTGTTGCCATGTCTTTCTTCGTTAGTCCATTCAATTGTTACTTTTTTTTGTGAGTTAAGCATTTTCTTTACCTTACCTTCTTTTATTCCGATTTACTTTCCGAGTTAAATAAGAAATCTAAATAATTTGGATTTACAAAAAATGATTAATCATTTACATTTCTTAACTAAAGTTGTGTAAATAAATGTAACTATAATTTTCTAAAGAGCGAATTTTGCTAAAGTTTTAACGTTTTATATCCGTATAAAGAAAATATATAAATCGGAAAGTAAAGGAGTGTGTGCTTGCACGCACAATGGTGTATTACATGAGTGATTTTTTAGTACGCAGATCAAATTCGCCACAAAAACCTGAAATTAGTTTTCCTTCAGGTCGAACAAGTGAATATACAAAGGCAAAAACTCAGTATAGAGATATGATGGAAAAAATCTCTGGCTCTGATTTTGCTAATTCGCCTGTTGCCTTAGAAAATGAAATGAACAAGCTTATTGAAATGCTTGCTCATGCAAAAAATGAAAATCTAGTTTCCGAAATTAAATGGATTGAGCCTAGATTGGAAGCTGTTAAAAAACAATTAACAGAAACTAAAATTGATTTGATTGCAAATGCGTATTACATGCCAGTATTCCGTAATGGAGTTGCTGCGCCACCTGTTGAAAATCCTTCTGATCCAAACAGTCGAATTATTGCATTATTGAATTCTTGTAAAACAGAAGATGGTCTTCTTGACCCTAATGCTGAGAAATTGCTTACAGCGTTAAAAGGAAAAGATGATGGTCTTTATCATATTAAACAGATTTTAGAGACAAGCCGTGATGAAAATGGACTAGTTTCTCCTGATATGGCAGAAGCTGTTGTTCAATTGGCTGCAGTTGATGTAAAACCTTCTAGAATGCTTGAACATTTAGCAACTTTTTCTGATTATGATGCAGAATCTGGTTCTATGAAAGTTGATTTTGATTCTCTTGGAGAATTAACACATCTTGTTTCAAGAGGTATTGATGATGTTGAAGCTTCAAGTTTTGTTCAATTTGTTCATGAGGGCTTTGAAAATAAAGAAGCAGTAAAAGAGTCATTTTTAACTTTAAGAAAACAAGATATTGATTACAAACATTCAATTGGTGTTTTAAAAACTTTAGGTGTTAAAAATCCAGAAACTTCAAATTTAAGTGTTTCTGCTAAAGCTGTTCACGATGTTGCATTATTGAAAAAAGTAATGGTTGAAACAAGAGATAATGAAACAAATGAAAGAAAAAATCCTATCGCCAAAATTGGAATTGAACATTTAGATATGGGCGAAGGCAGAAAATGGACATTTAGAGATGGAATATTAATAGCGAGTCCTTCTTTAACAGGTGAGGATGACCCTGCTTATGCTCAAATGAAATATGATAAATTGATTGCCTCTATAGAAGATGATATGTGTGTTGAATTCGCTAAAAAATATAGAGATGCGGACGGAAACATAGATAGAAAATATTTGCGTGTTGCTCATCATCTAAGAAAAAATGCAGGCATGGTTTATAACGGATTGTTTAACCAAGTTGATGCGGCAATCAAACCTGATGGTACTATAAATAACGATAGACTTGCAGCTATTGTTGATTTAAGAAAAGCTGGTGTATTGTGTGATGACCTCAATGCATTACTTGATGTTTGCAGAAAAGATGAACAAGGCAATTATAATAAAGACGATATAAAAGATATTTGCGACTTAACTTATTATACAATTGGCGGTAAAGAAGTTTGTTCTCTTGCACCGGAAATAAGAAAGAATGATGAAGCGAGACAGATAGTACTTGGCTGTGCTTCATGTTTCTATGACAGTAAAAATTTATTAAAAGTTGTAGAAATGATTAAAAAGCCTGATGGTGAATATGGTGAAAACGAGATGGAAATGTTCTCTAACTTGTTTCAGGTATTCTACAAAGAGGGAAAAATGTTTGAAGATGAATCTTTCTTGAATTTAGCAAATATAGTAATGACAAAGTCTAGAGGAAAAGACGGCTGTGTAAATGATGAGGCAGGTGGTGTCGTTGCAATAATGAAACGTGCAGATGAACCTATTGAAAATATCATTAATGCACTTTCTATTTGTCAAAATGAAGAAGGTATTGTTGATGAAAAATTGTCTGAAATCCTTTGGAATATGTATGTTCAAGATGCAACATTTAGTGAAGTTTTCGACATGCTAAATGTTTGCAAACCAACAGCAGAGACGGTTGATTATTCAAAAGCAGATATGATTTTGGCGTTATTCAATGCTAAATTCCCTAAAGACCAAATTCTAGCATTGGTTAAACATTAGGAATTAATATAGTTGGATAGGGCAAAACCTGAATTTTTTAGATTTTCTTTAAAATTCGGGTTTTGTGTTATTAAAAATTCTCTGTAATTTGCTTTTTTATTTTCGTTTATTGTTGGGTGGAAAATCACTTCTGTAATTGAGTTGTCTTTTTTTATTTTAGATAACCCTTTTGTAATAGCTTCTTCGTCCATAAATCCAGTGTATAGAACGCCTATAAAATAGTTATTTGTTTGTGGGTGTTTGTTTATTGCGGAAAATGTGTTTAGCAATATGTTTTTAATTATATTTATTGCAAATTTTATATTAAAAGACTTTTTCCACACAATATATGGAACTTCGTGCTGTGTTCTTATGTATGGAACATTGTATTCGTTAGCTAATTTTGAAACTAATTTGAAAATGTTTGGAATTGCATGTGTATGAACGTGAGAATCAATATGTGATATTTTGCAATTCTCAAGAGCTTTTTCTATTTGTGCTCTAAATTCAATTTCAACTTGTTTTAAAAAGTTTCTGTTGAATGATTTTAAAATTAGTTGACCATAACTGTTGTTGAAAAAACCATTTTTGTCACACAATAAAGGTTGGTTTGTAAGACTCTTCCCCTCAATTATATTGAAGTGAAAACCAACATCAATGCCTTGAATTGTTGGCAGAATTTCATTAATTGCGTGTTCATATGCTTCTAAATTAACAATCAAACTGGTTGAAGTTATTATTCCAGATTCGAAACCTTGTTTTATTGCAAGGTTTGTTTCTTTTGAAATTCCAAAATCGTCTGCGTTTATAACTAGTTTTTTCATTTGCATATTCCGTTGATATACTTTATTATTGAATTGTAGCATAAAAGGTGGATAGTATGTTAGATATGCCTGTTTTATCAATTATAGTTCCTTGTTATAACGAAGAAGATTGTATTCCTTCAACTACAAAAAGACTTATTGAAATAATGGATGAACTTATTTCTGATAATGTAATTTCAGAAAAAAGTTATATTTTTTATGTTGATGATGGAAGTACAGATAAAACTTGGGAAATAATTGATAAATATGCACAAATTAATCCGCAAAGAGTTCGAGGCGTTAAATTTAGTAGAAATTTTGGAAACCAAAAAGCTATACTTGCCGGTTTGACTGAATCAAGAAAGTATTTTCCAGATTGTCTTGTAACTATTGATGCTGACCTTCAACAAGATGAAACAAAAATAAGAGAATTTGTTCAAAAATACAAAGAAGGTGCTCAAATTGTTTGTGGTATTAGAAATGATAGAAATACAGATGGCTTCTTTAAAAAATATTCAGCACTAGCATTTTATAAGTTTATGAATATTTTGGGCGTTAAAATAAAGATGAACCATTCTGATTATCGTTTGATTGGTTCAGAAGCAGCTGAGGCACTTGCAAGATTTAAGGAAACAAATTTGTTCTTGCGTGGTATGTTTCAAGAGCTTGGTTTTAAAAAAGAATATGTATATTTTGATGTAAAACCAAGAGAAATAGGTGTATCTAAATTTACTCCATTGTCTCTTTTGACTTTGGCATTGAGCGGGATAACTTCATTTAGTTTGGTGCCACTTAGATTTGTTACTTTCGTTGGCTTTTTGATGTCAGTTTTTAGTTTTGTAATTGGTTTAAGTGCAGTATATGATCATTTTATAAGACAAAATACTGTTCCTGGTTGGGCAACGATTGTTGTGTGCGTAGGCTTTGTTGGTGGTATTCAAATATTGTGCCTTGGCGTTATTGCAGAATACTTGGGACAACTTTTCCAAGAAACAAAGGCAAGACCACGATACATTATTGAAAAAATAATAGATTAATTTTCTTTTTTATCTTCATCAATCCACACATAAGTTTTGGGCAATGTAGAAGCAAATGGGTTATTTGTATCTTTGTAGTTCAATGGGGTCGAAACATATCTATTTATTTTGTTTATCTTGTTTGATATCTCTTTAAAATAATTATATATTTTCATAACTTTTCCAACTTTTTTATTAATTATAGTTGTTTTTTAGCTTGAAAAAATGCGATTTTTTACTAATTTTTTGAGAAAAAATTATACTTGTGTATAATTTAGATATGAATAGACGAATATTGATAGTTGATGATACAGCCGCTTGGAGATTATTTCACCAAGAGTTAATAATGCAGTTATATGGAAATATATTTGAAATTACAACTGCAAGTTCTGCTGCTGAGGCTTTAGATATTGTTAGGCATAATGTCGAAAATCCATTTTCTTTAATTATTTCTGATTTGCAAATGGAAATGGACTATGAACCATTGCTTGCAGGTGAATGGTTTGTTGAAAATGTTCAACAAATAAGAGCGTATTCTAGAACGAATATTGTTCTTATTTCATCAATGAGCAATATTGAATATATTGCCCAAAAATATGGAGTTGAATGTGTCTCAAAATCCCTTCTTATCTATAATAGACTGGCAATGAAATATATGTTTGAAAAACTTATGCCATTTTTAACAAAAATGTAAATTTTTTGATGTAATTTAAAATTTGTTTGTGTTAGTATAAATTTGATTATGGTTAAAAATGAC
>CAZNLZ010000029.1:0-10736 GCA_964574225.1 uncultured Muribaculaceae bacterium
CTTGGATTAAAAATCAAGTTGATATTATCCTTAAAAAAATTGAAGAAACTGAAAATAAATTAGGATAATTTGTTTTGGATTTACCATAATTCCTGTGTTATACTGCCTATGTGGTCAGAGTAACATAGGATTTATGTTGTGATATCTCAAATTCTTACAGCAAGTGTTATTGGTCTTGATGTCTATAAAATTTTAGTTGAAGTAGATGTCAATAATTCTTTGCCTGCTGTTTCTATTGTTGGGCTCCCTGATGTTTCTATTAGTGAAGCAAAAGAAAGAGTTCGTTCTGCTATTAAAAATTCTGGCTACCAATTTCCGAATAAAAAAATTGTAGTAAATCTTGCTCCTGCGGATATCAAAAAAATGGGAAGCTATTATGATTTACCTATTGCGGTTGGAATCTTGTCTAAAAATGGAGTGATTACTAAAACTGAGTTTTCTGATACGGCTTTTATTGGAGAGCTTTCTTTGGATGGTTCTTTGCGAGCTGTTGCAGGTGTTCTGCCTATTGCGGCGGGTTTATTAGAACAAGGTGTAAAAACTCTTATTGTTCCTCTTGAAAACGCAAAAGAAGCAGCTATTATCAAAGGTTTAAATGTAATTGGTGTAAAAACGCTTGTTGATATCGTCAATCATTTCAATACAGATAATAAAATTCCTTCTGTTCAAGTTGATGTTAACGATTATATGCAAGAGCAGACTGAAAAAGATGGATACTTTGACTTTAAAGATGTAAAAGGTCAACAAAAAGCTAAAAAAGCTATGGAAATAGCAGCGGCTGGGGCTCATAATCTTTTGATGTCAGGTCCTCCTGGTTCTGGTAAAACTTTGCTTGCAAAGTGTTTTTCGTCTATTCTTCCGCCTTTGACGTTTGAAGAATCTATTGAACTAACAAAAATTTATAGTATTAGTGCTTTAGTAAACCCAAATCGTCCGTTAATTACACAACGTCCATTTAGAAGCGTTCATCATACAGCTTCTGCAGTTGGAATTATTGGTGGCGGAACAAACCCTAAACCTGGTGAGATAACTTTGGCTCATAGAGGTGTTTTATTCTTGGATGAGTTTGTCGAGTTCCCTCGTGCCGTTTTAGAAGTACTTCGCCAACCATTAGAAGATGGTAAAATTGTTATTGCTAGAGCAAAAAATAGGTTAGAATTTCCTTCGGATTTTATTTTGCTTGGTGCTATGAATCCTTGCCCTTGTGGCTATTTGGGTGATAGTGAAAAGAACTGCACATGTAGCGATTTTCAAGTTAAACAATATCGCTCAAAATTATCTGGTCCATTATTAGATAGAATTGATATTGTAATTGATGTTCCTCGTTTAAAGATAAATGAACTTATGGCGCAATCTAATGAAAATGTTGAAACATCTGCTCAAATTCGTGAACGTGTTGTAAAAGCTAGAAATATTCAACTTCAAAGGTATAAAGGTTTAGGAATTTATACAAACTCTGAATTAACTCCTAAATTAATTAAAAAGTATTGTCAGTTAGATGAAGCTTCAGCTGGAATTTTGAGAAATGCGGTTACAAAATTCAATCTTTCAGCTCGTGCGTACGATAGGCTTTTAAAACTTTCTAGAACTATTGCAGACTTAGATTCTTCTGAAAATATTCAAGTTCAACACGTTGCACAAGCTATACAATATCGTTCTTCTTTATAATTAAATAGATAGGATTGTAAGTTAAATATACTTTGCCGTTTTCACTATATAAATTTTTATAGTTTTCTTCAAATTCTTTTAGTGTAGATTTTGTGAATTTATGTTCTTGTACAGCGTTTACGCCGGTTAGTTTTATGTGTTTCAAAACATCTAAAGGCGTATTAAAATATAGTTTTATCGTTTCTTCTTTAAAAATTTTAGCTGACACGCATACTTTGTTTTGAAAATTAAATAAATTTTTTATCTCTTTTAAATTATCTTCGCCAAATAATGTAAACGCTAAAATGCCATTATCATCAAGAGCAAGTAATAATTTATTAATTGTTGTATTGATATCATTACACCATTGGAGGCACGCGTTAGAAATAATTAAATCGTATTTTTTATCAAAGGTGACTTTTTCAATATCTTCGCAAATAAAATCAGTTACAATATCTTCTACATAAGATTTTGCGTCAGCTACGATATCATTTGCAGTTAATGAATTATAGTTTAAACATTCATTAATTTGCTTTGTTAAAAGCCCTGTTGCACAGCCTATTTCAAAAATAGAGTTAAAATCTTTTCTTTCTAACAAACTTAAAAGCTTTGTTCCCATTTCTTTTTGAACAAAAGCATTATCTTCATAAGTATCTAGGCTTTTTGAAAAGCGTTTTTTTACAAGCTCTTTATCAATCATAAAAGTTCTTCCCAGCTTGTATATTGGTCAAAAATGTAGTGAGGACCTTCTATTTCTTGCGCATTTTCCCAAAAATTCATTTGATTTTTGCTTGGAATAATTCTATCTTTTGTTGAAACAATTGCTTTATCAAAGGTCAAATAATCTTTGACTTTTAGGTCTCTAATTGTTATTAATTCTTCTTTTAATTCTTGAGTTGAACGACCACTTGGTTCTAGGTTTGTTGAAATTTTTTTCATAAATTTAGCGCAAGATAGGTCATTAAAATTATCAACAGTTAAATTATAAATGCTTGTTGGAATACCATAATCATCATCAATTGGTTTTTGTGTTCCATTTATTGCAATAAATTTGTCAAAATCTTTGAAAATATCAAAGAAATAATTGCAAACATAAACGCCCATAGACCAAGCAATTAAAACCTTTTTTTCATATTTTGAAAAATCAAAATCTTCTATTTCAAAACTTCTATAATCAAAAAAAGTTAGTACATCATATTTGCCAAAATCAAGATGTGATATAGCTTTTTCGCTCATTCCCCAACCGTTGAAAAAGACAATTAAATTTTTATTTTCTTTTTTGTTTTGCCATTTATATTGCATTAAATTGCCTCTTTCACAGTATCAATAACTGTTTTAAATTCATCAATTGTTATATCTGCAGTTAGTGATAGTCTTAATCTTGAAGTGTTAACAGGTACTGTTGGTGGGCGAACAGGTAGAATATAAAAACCTTTACTTTTCAATTGCTCCGCTATTTTTATTGTTTTATCGTTTGCACCAATAATTATTGGAACAATTTGAGTTGTTCCATTATCATTCAAAAGTTTGTGTGTTTCATTGATTAAAACTTTTAATTTTTCTGCTTTTTCTTTTAAAAGTTCAAAATTTTCTTCTAATAAGAAATTTGACCACATTACATTTATAGATGGAATTGCAGTTGAAAAAATGAATGAATTTGCTTTATTGATTAAATAATCAATAATTGTTTTGTTCGAAACACAAAAAGCTCCCATTGAAGCAAGTGACTTACCTAGTGTAGCAGTAATAATATCAACTTCATCAAGCAGGTTTTCTTGGTCTGAAATTCCAGCTAAATTATCACCAAAAATTCCAAATGCGTGCGCCTCATCTATCATTAATAAACAATTATATTTTTTCTTAAGTTCAACGAGTTTTTTGATATCTGCAATGTCGCCATCCATGCTGAAAACAGATTCTGAAATAATAATAGCTTTTTTGTAATTATTTCTGTGTTTTTTTAGTAATTCTTCTAGATTTTCATAATCAAAGTGTTTGTATCTATAAAAATCTGTGCCAGATAATTTCATTCCGTCGATTATGCTTGCGTGGTTTAGCTTGTCTGAAAAAATCACATCATCTCTGTTAACTAATGAAGATACAACACCTAAGTTGCATTGATAACCTGTGTTAAATAATAAACAAGCTTCTTTATTGAATATTTTTGCAAGATTTTGTTCTAGTTTTTTGTAGCTAGAAGATGTACCACTTAATAAACGAGATGAAGTTGAAGAAAAAATAAATTCATTGTCATCTTTATATTTTTCTAAAAATTTATTGATTAAATTTCTATCTGTACTTAAGTTTAGATAGTCATTTGATGAAAAATTAAGAAGTTCTTTTCCGTTAATAGAAAGGAATTTGCTGTGTTTTTCTTCTATGTTATGAACTTGTCTGAAATTATCTTTTTCAACAAGTTTTTTTATCTCGTCCTCGTAAAAACTCATAGTAAAAGTATAATTCAAACATGATTACAGTCGAATTATATTTAAGTTTTCGCCTTCAAGTTCTTTCATCATTTTTGTAATCATTTCTGTGTGACAAGTAAAGAATAGAACTTGGTTTGTTTTTGCAAATTCGCATAAACATTTAAGTGCGTTTTTTGTTCTTTTTGCGTCAAAGTTTACAAAAGCGTCATCAACAACTAAAGGTAAATCAGCTTTGCCATTTGGTTCTAAAGTCATTTTGTCTTTAGAGTAATTTGAAGCATAACCAAGTCTAAGCGCCAAATATAGTTGTTCTTTTGTACCTCTTGATAAATGTTCCCATTTCTTTATTTTTGTTCCGTCTGCATTTTCAAGTTCTTGAAGTTCAAGATTGATTTTTGTGTATTTATTGTCAGTTAAAATGGACAAGTATTTTTGTGCATTGATTAAATCTGGTTGAGTTTTGTCAAATTCAGATTTTGCTATATTTGTTAATTCAATAACCATTTTGTTGATAAATAGGTTTTTGATTAATTTTCTATATTGTTCAATTTGCAGATTTCTTTCTTCTTTTAGGGCTGAAATTCCTTCAACTTTTTCTAATTCTCTTTTTCTGAATTCAAGTTCTTTCTTTTGTTTTTGTTTTTCGTCTTTTTCTAAAGCAAGTTCTTCTTGAGTATAATTTATTTCGTTTTCATCAATTTTTTCTATTGTATTTAATTTCTTTTCTAACATTTCAATTTGTGAATTTAAAGCATCAATGCCCTGCTTTTTAATGTTATTTTGACTGTAATAACATTGAAGCTCGTTAACTGTTTCTGTTATATTTTCTGAAATTGTAATATTGATGTTGTTTTCTACAATAAAAATTTTCGCATTAGATAAAATTTCATCGTTAGAAGCTTGCAGCTCTTTTATTTCATTTAAGATTATTTCTTCTTCTTCTAGCGCATTTTTAATTGATTTTATTATTTCAATAGCTTCAAGGTATTTCTTTCCAAAGATGTCTTCATTTGCGATATTCTTATCTGAAAGTTCGTTGATTTCCTTTTTAATTCCTTCTAATTCATCATTAAAATTAGAAATTTTAGATTTAAGCCCTAATAATCTTTCTTGAATATAGTTTCTTTCTGTTGAATTCTTTAGAACAGAATTATTATAGGTTTTAATTTCCGAAATTTTATTTTGAAATCTTGTTTCAACGCTTCTAATTTTATTGGCAGGTATGAATCTTCAATGTTTTCTATTTCTGCGAAATAAGGTTTTACCTTTTCTTTCAATTTAGATAAAATTTTGCTTTTTTGTTCTATTTTTCTTTGCTTTTCTTCGTTTTGTTTATCCTCATAGCTGCTGAATTTTAATGTGCTAAATCCTGCTAGTGCAAGGATAGACATTAAAATAGAGAATATGCCTGCAGTTGGTATTTTTTGATAAAAACAAGCAACCGCGCAGAGAATTGTAACTATGAATAAAATGCCAAGTAAAATTTGTATTTTTTTATTGTTTCCAATTGCACCAGAATTTATTACTGTTTCTTTTTGAACTTTATCGATTTCAGAACTTATGAAGTGGTATTGTCTTAGTCCTTCCTCAATCAAATTCGCTATTTCTTCAAGTTCTTCTGCATTTTTATCATTTTGAAACTCGTTAAGAGATTTTAGTTCACAATCTATTTTTAATAAATTTGATTCTAAATCTTCAATTTTTTGTTCTTCAATAGTTATGTTTGTAATTATTCTATTAATATCTTCAACTAAATCTTTTATTTTTCTGATTTTTTCATAGTCAATATCTAGAGATTTTACAACTTCTTCTGAAATTGTAAGTCCGCATTCTATGTTTAATCTTGTTCTATTCTCTAAAAGTTTAGTTTTAACAAGTTCTAGTTTTTGTTCGCATTTACTTATGGTTTCTTTGTTTGAAGAATATTTTCCAATAGCGTGGATAATATCAATATATTTATCTTGCGCTTCAACGAGTCTTGCATTAAAGCTTATAAGTGCTGTTTCTCTTTCTTCAATTAATTCTTTAAGGCTTTTATTAATTGCGCTGATTTCTGTATATGCTTTAAGCTTTTCTTCTTTTTTTTCTATGTCGCTGATTATATTGCTTAGTGTTTTTATTTGAACAATGCTGTTATTGTAGTCATTTTCCTTTGTAGAAAGTTCTTTGATTTTTTTATTTAAATCTGCAATATTGGCAACTAAGTCTTTTGTATTTTTCTTTAATTTATCATCAACCGAAAAATTGTTTGCAATATCATTATGAATTTCATTCAAAAGCACGCTAAGATTATCCCCAGACGGGTCTTTTATTATTGTTACAAACTCATCAGTTCTTTGGCTTTTCATTAAATCATCAAGATTAATTGTAAAACCTTCTTCAAAGTACTTTTGTTTGATATTTTCTGTTATGAGTTTATAGTCACAACGGGTATTGTTATCGTCAAAAATTCTGCAGCGAGGGTCTGTTGTTGTTGCATCTTTTATATCTGCTCTATATGATTTTTCGTTTATTTTGAAATATATTTTTCCAGTATCAATTCCTTTTGTTTTAAAAAGGCCACCTTTTATGAAGCTCATCAAAGAACTTTTACCAGCTTCATTTTCGCCACAAATAAGATTAAAACCTTCTGATAAAGAGTATTTTTTACCAGTCTGAATATCTTTCTCGCTTTTCTCTATTAATAAATCTTGAATTATAAACTTACTCATTTGTTTTAATCCTTTTTGCTTTCATTTTTGTATAATTGCATGCAAAGGTTTTTACAATTTTCTTTAGATGTGTTTGTTATTTCTGTCTTAAAAGCCGTATATTCTTCTTCTGAGAAATTACAGTCTTGTAGAAGATGTTTTAATTGTTGTTCTAGTTTTTCGTATGATTTTACAAAAATCCCATCTTCTTGAATGGTTTTATATAGAGTTCCAGCCATACCTTCATCATCTTTTAATTCATCTTCATTTATATTTGCAATTAGATTGTTGGAAATTTCTGAAATGTGGATTTTCCCATTTGAATTGGCTTTTACTTTTTCGATTATTGTTTCAATAAATTCAGAATTTATTTCTCTGTAATAATCTACAAATCCTTTTAGTGTTAATTTGATATAAAAATATTCACAGTTTGCATTTGCAAGTGATTGTAGTTTTTCTTGTATTAAAAGAGCTGCAGCAGTTGTATCTTCTGCGCTAGTAATGTCTATTTCTTCATCTTCAAAGCGAATTACATCTGAATTTACAAAGGTATTTTTAATTATCTGACCGTTTTCAACTTTGATGTATCTAATTCCGTGTTCACCAGTTTCTTTTGTATTTCGTCCTTGCAATGTTCCTACGTATAAATCACTTGGTTTATGAATATGACCAAGCGCTAAATAGTCATAGTTTAGTGCCTCTAATTCGCTTTTTGAACAAGGAGCATAGGGACTTTCTTTACTTGCATCTACATCACAATGTAGTAACCCTATATTAAATAGAGTTTTGTCTGGTTGTGAAAAATATTTTGTTGGATTTTCTTTGAAGGTAGTATCTGTAAAGCTTAAAGCATGCACTAATGCTACTTTGTTGTTATTTTTATTTGTTACGATAAAATCTTCGTAATGGTTAGAATTTAATCCTACGATTTTTATATTTGAATTTTCGTCGAAATTAAAAGTTGTTTTGCTGTATGAAGGAAGTGGGTCGTGATTTCCGCATATAATAAAAACTTTTATATCTGCAGCTTCAAGCTTTTTTAATCCTTCTTTTAATATTAGTTTGGATTCAAAATCTTGCTCTGTTGAATCAAACGTGTCACCAGCAATTAGTACAAAATCAACATTTTTTACTAGTGCATAGTCAATAAAATTATTAAAAGCTTTTTCAACTGCATTTTTACAAGCTTGTGTATCAGAAAGGTTTGAAAAAGGTCTTCCTAAATGAATATCTGCTACGTGAATAAATGAAAAATTCAAAATTCTACCCTATGTAATCTACCAATATTTATTATAGTTAATTTGTTAAAAAATATAAATATGGTTTGAAAAAAACTAAAGAAAAAAAATATTTTGCCGACGAGATAGGAAAGAATGAAGTAAAGGTCTATTTAATTATGTCTGGAATTAATGGTGTTGGCGGAAATGGAAGTTCCTATCAGCCAAATTTAGATGAAAAGATTCGTGAAAAAGATATTGATTTAGAAGATATTAGTATTCTTTATACGACTTCTGAGCAAGAAGAATATCGTTCTACTTTTGATGATACATTTGATGAAACATCACTTAATCAAGCAACAGATGGTGCTAAATATTTGCAAAGCTTAATTGATAATAAGGCTGAACTTGCAGCTGATTTGGGATTAGACGAAGAACAATATGATGAATTAGCTTGTATAGCATTGGCTTTGGCTAGCCAAGAAACAGGTATGGGCTTTGAAGATGGTTATGTAAGTGAAAATACAGGTATGGGGCTTGGATGGCGTAAGTTTTCAAAATGGGCTCACGTTACGTTCTTTGGTGGTGCGTCTGCTTCATCAGGCTTAACCCAAATGAAAATATATGACTTTATGAATACAGATAAACTTACTCAAGAACAAAAAGACATTATTACGAAATATGGAATTTCTGCAAAAGGTATTGCTACAAATAATTTGTATTCAGAACCAGATAAAGCAGCTATAGCAACAATGGTTGTTTTAAAATCACTTGCAGACAAATATCCAGAATATTTAGATAAATTAGCAACTGAACATTCTAATATTGTTTTCAATGATAATTTAACTGATGAGCAGCGTATTCAAAAAGGTGATGAAATTTTAGCTGATATTTCTGCTATATATGAAAATGCAGACGATGATACAAAAGTTGCAATACGTTCAAAACTTAAACGCTGGTTAGAATCTACACCGGATAATAAAGATAAAGATTGGAACGAAGCTGAACAATTAAAAATTTTAAATGGGTATTTGGCTTCTGGAAATCCTCCAATGACGTTGGAACAATCAGATTTAAATTATATTAGATATACATTATCTGCCCCAAATAATGAAATGACAAAGACTGAATTTTGTGCTTATACTTGGCTAAATGAGATATCTTATGCGATGAAATTTGATAGAATGTTGTCTGAAAAAATTGGTACGATTTTATCAAATCCAGAAGACTTAGATTATGACCAATATTCTGTTAATGTTTCAACATTGGCAGAAATGTACAAAAATCAGTCTGTTGATTAAACCTTTTTAAAATTATTTATATCTTACATCACATTTTGCATGGAGAACTCCGCCTGACTCCACAAAATGTTGTCTGAATAATTCTTGAACGTTTGAGCCTAAGAATGTTGATTGGTCTTTTAGTAATTTAATGTATGCATTTTCACTTTTGTTGAAATATTTTTCAACATTAGCAATTTTATATGTTTTGTCTGCTTTTATTGGCTTTCCTGTTCTTCTATCTGTAATAAATTGCAGATAATCTTCTAGTGGCGCTTCCTTTTCAGCTAATTCTAAAATTTGAGTTTTATCGATAGATAATCCTGAATATTGTATTAATGGATTTTTGCTTGGTTCTTCATTGTTAAATACGATATTGTCTAAAACTAAATAAGCAAGTTCTTTACCTGAAACTTGAGTTGTCATAATCTGTCCATCTTCTTCTTTTATTCCTGATAATACATTGAGAACATCAAAAGAAGAAATGGTTGGTTTATTTGATACGTTTAAAGAACGGCGCATAGCAGATGAATTTAGTGCAAAAAAGTCAACAGTAGGGTCTTTTTTTCTGATTTCATAGTGAATTGCATCTGTTACGAAATTTGCTAAATAATTGTTTCCAGTTCTTATGTTTTGAGTGTCTAATTTTTGGATATCAGGATTTTCTGTTCTAATAGAATATACTCTTTTAACATCCTCTTTAAAAAGGGTGTGGTAGAACCTATATAAAGGTCCTTTTTTTCTGTTTCTTAAAGGGGAAAAGGTTTTTATTTCTACAGATTTTAAATGTCCATTATCATCTATTCCTAATTTTGTATTTACCATTTTTTGGAAGTTTTGTGATAGAGGAACAATTGGAGTTCCATTAACAAATCTGATATCTTCTTTGTGTTCGTGACCATCTAGTACAAGGTCAACACTTGATTCTTCTGCAAGATTATCAGCAAAACCAACGCCTGTATGGTTCATTAGTATAACAAGCCCGTTAGGGTTTTCTGCTTTATATCTTTTAATTTTTTCTTTGATAAGCTCAAATGTTTCTCTGTAATCTTCTGGTTCAACTTTCTTTTGTGATTTATCTACGTTACTTGTAAGTTTTATTCCTTCTAGATTTTTCTGGTATGAAACCAAGTTCACAGGTGTTATACCAAGAAAAAGTGCTTTGTGTTTTAAATTTGGATTTTTATCGTCTTCAACTTCAATAATTTCTTCTGTTACAACTTTTTCGCTTTCAAGTCCAGTTTTAAAGGCGGGAGAATTTTCTCTATCTAAATTTGAAATAATGGTTCGAGCATTTAGTTTATCAAATATTTTGGATAAAAGAGGAACTCCACCATCAAATTCGTGGTTGCCTGGTGTGAACAACGTTATATTGTTTGGAACCATTTTTTTAACTTGTCCAATAAATACATTTAATACATCAAGTTGGAACATTCCATTTTGTTTTGTTGGATTCGTTAAATATCCAGTTTT
>CAZNLZ010000030.1:0-10620 GCA_964574225.1 uncultured Muribaculaceae bacterium
GCAGTTGATGCACACGCCGGAGTGGCGAAATTGGTAGACGCATCAGACTCAAAATCTGACGCAGCTCACCCTGCGTGCCGGTTCGAGTCCGGCCTTCGGCAAATTTAAAAGAGACACCAATGGGTGTCTTTTTTTATGGTCAGACGAGAACTAAAAAAGAAAAAATAAATTTATTTTTTGTAGTACAATTCAAGCTATAAGAACTAGCTATTAATAACAGATTTTTGGGGATAACTATGCAAAAAAACAGTACAAAAAATAAAACTAAAATTGTTGCAACACTAGGACCTGCAACATCTTCTTATAAGATGATATATAAACTAGCGCAAGCTGGGGCTTCAATGTTTCGTTTAAACACATCTCATGGCGATATAGAACAACATACTGAACGTTTAAAAACAATTAGAAAAGTATCTAAAGATCTAAACGTGTTCATCCCAGTATTAGTAGATTTACAAGGTCCTAAAATTAGAGTTGGCAATCTATCAGAATCTATTAAGATTGAAAAAGGACAAATCATAAAACTAACACCAAAAGAAGCTTTTGGGGATATTATTCCTGTTGATTATGACGGAATTGTAGAAGACGTAAAACAAGGTGACAAAATTCTTTTAGATGACGGGAAAGTAGGCTTAGAAGTTATTGAAACCAGCAAAGATATCGTTACTACAAAAGTTCTTTATGGCCAATATATAAAATCAAGAAAAGGGATAAACCTACCTGGCGCAACAGCAAGCCTTAACGCTGTTACAGAAAGAGACATAAAATTTATCAAATTTGCCGTCGATAATGAAGCAGATTATGTAGCACTTTCTTTCGTCAGAGAAGCAAAAGATATTGAACTAGCAAAAAAATATATAACAGAATTTAATGGCACAATACCGGTTATTGCAAAAATCGAAAAACCACAAGCTATTGAAAATCTAGACGAAATTATCAAAACTGCTGACGGGATTATGGTTGCTCGTGGGGATTTGGGTATTGAAATGTCTCCAGAAGATGTTCCAATTGAGCAAAAAATCATTATCAAAAAAGCAGTTCATCAAAGAAAAGTTTGTATTGTTGCAACACAAATGCTTGAATCAATGATTGAAGAACCAATTCCAACGAGAGCAGAAGCTAGCGATGTTGCGAATGCAATCATTGACGGAACTGATGCCGTTATGTTATCTGGAGAAACGGCAATGGGGAAATACCCAGTTGAAGCCGTTTCTATGATGAGAAAAATTGCCAACAATACAGAAAACCGAAATTTTTGCTTATCTGACTTAACTCTTGAAATTAATGAATGCTATGATATTTCACCACAAGCAATTACTAATGCAGCAATAAAAATGGCACAAGATTTGAATGCAAAAGCAATCTTAGCATTCACTCATACAGGATACACGCCAAGACTATTAGCAAAACTACGCCCTTCAATTCCTATAATTGCTATATCTGATGTTGAAGCAACTTGCAGAAGATTAAATTTATTTTGGGGAATTACTCCATTTTGTAGAGATTGGGACTGTGTTATAGATTCAAATATGCTATCAAAAATCGATGAATTTATATATGAAAATACTGATTTTAAAAATGATGAAAGAATTATAATTATTGGTTCAATTCCTAAATTAATTACAGGACGTACAAACTTCATCAGAGTACACAGAATCGGAGCACAAGACAACCGATAAGAAACAAAATAAAACAAAAAGATTTGCTCTAGATAAATTTATTTAGAGCAAATTTATTTTATATCACCTAATGATGAAAAATAATCCTTATTTGCCTCAAGTACTTCAGCACTAGCTTCAATAGAATAATCTGGTTTTTCACTAAATGCATATTGCGCAGCAGCTTTAATATCATCAGCTGTTATACTATCAATTATTCTTATAACATCTTTCATTGAAGATAATCCACCAGGTGTTTTTAACCTTGATATTATTTCTTCTTGAGCATCTTTCTCATCATCAAAAAGACTATAAACCGAAATTCTTAACGCACTTTTTGCTTTATTTAATTCTGCTTCTGTAATTGTACCATTCTTAAGTGAATTCACATTTTTCTCAAAAGACTTAAAGAAATTTTGAATATCTTCTTTAGAAGAAGAACTTGAAGTAACAGAAATGTTTATTTCACCTGTATTTCCGTCCTTATCAAAATAAGCTTGTGGAGTATAACATTGTCCCTGACCTTCTCTTATATCAGCAGACAAACGCTCACGTAAAATTTTACCTAAAAGATTTAATTTCAAATTATCTTCTGTATTACCAGTAATTTTAAATGAATATAATTGAGAATAAGTAGGTTGTTCTACTTTTTCCTCCGCCAAATAACAAGTACTTTTTGTTCTTGGGAAATAAGTTTTTTCAAATATTCCTTCATCTACTTTTTTAAAAGAAAAATTAGGGACATTAATTCCACTTGCAACCATATTCATCAATTGAGGCTGTTGGCTAAAAGGCGCACTAACAACAACTGTTGAATAGGAATTGTTCATCATATCATTAAAATGAGCTTTTAAATCATTAAGTGTAAGACTTTCAAGTGCTGCTACTAACTCTTCTTGATTGCAAGAATAAGCACTTCCTTTTTCTAATTTTGTCTTTTTAGAATAAGCTGTTTCTTTAATATTCGAAATTTTCTTAGCTACTTTGTCTTTTACTTCTTTTAAATGTTCTTCTGTAAACTCAAAATCAGCATATTTTCTCATATTCATCATTGCATCAGGCAATGCTTCAACAGGACATTCTACCCCGAAATTAACTTTATCATTGTATAGAAAATCACCATAAGAATAACTACCAGTCTCTTCTTCTTTGATTTTATCAAGTCCAATCATAAGTGGCATCATTTCATCTAATACCAATGTTAAAGCTGGGTTTGTTATTTTTGCATTTGGATTAAACAATTCCCATTTGATTGTGCATTTATCTGTTTTAGAATCAACCATTGCCAAATTTGTGTTATCAGGTAATACTGTTGTTCTTACAGGTTTAGATGTATATGGTTCAATATTATGCATTTGAACTGAATTTGAAATATCAATTTGTTGTGTATATTTTGGCAATATTACAGGTGCAATGTAACTTTGCGATTGTTTATAATTTTCTTGTATTTGTTCTGGTGTTGTACCAACTGGATGTAGAACACCCATAGAGCATTTGTTAATATCAAGATACTTTAACGCATTAACAACTCCACCAGAAGATAGATTATTAATTGCATTCATCCTTGCTGTAAAATCAGAATTAGAATCAAATGTTAACGAACTAAGAATCGAACTAGAAGTTGCCTCGTTATCTTTATATGAATAATTTTCCAAATCTTTTAAAACATTTTTAATACACTTTAGTTCATGTTCTGTTGGTGGATTTAAAAGAGCCTTATCAATCCCCTCTTTTAATTGTTGCAACCTATCGTTTTCATTAACATCAAGTAAATTAGCGTTAAACTGAATTGTTGAAAAATTAGAATTTGTTTTAACTAAAGCACCATATATACCGCATCTCATGCCAACTAATTCAATCATTGCCATAATATTTTGTTCTTCTTGCGCTGTTTTTGGTGCCGGCAATGCAAATGCAAAAGAAACCTGCCCTTTTGTATCATCTTTAGAAATATAATCACATCTTTGCATTGTATTTGTTGGTTTTAATGTTCTACGAGCAATTGTTTGAGAATATGTTTTGCCTTTTGTTGCTTGAGCAAAACTATCAGAAACCATTTTTATAACATCATCCGGATTTGAATTTGAAATTACAACAGTTGATAAATTTTCTGGTCGATAATACATAGAATGAAAATCAAATAAGTCTTGTTGAGTGATAGAAGCTATAGTTTCTGGACTTCCAGAAATCACATCTGCAGGTGCAAACTCTTGAAGAGAATACAAATTTTTTAAAACAGCATTTCTTAAAATATTATCTTCTTCTACACTAAATTGCTCAGCTTCTTTTGTTACAATCGGCTTTTCTTTATCTATTTTTGAAAAGGTTGGATTCAAAATCATATCAGCTTGCAAATCAATTGCTTTTTTTAAATTTTCTGGATTATTATTGTCCAAAACATAATAATACTGAGTTGAATATTTTGAGGTCGAAGCATTATTTTTAGCGCCCAACTCATCAATCTTATCTTCTAAATCATCACCATACTTTTTGCTTCCATGAAAAATAGAATGCTCAATCAAATGTGCAATGCCATTTTTGTCAGAACGTTCATCAAGGCTACCAATATCAACCATTGTTTCAATTCTTGGCATTCCACTGCCTTTTGCGATGGCGACTTTTTGACCTGATTTTAATTGATAAATATGGAATTCTTGTCCATTTGGAGTTTTTTGAATTCCAATTTTTATATAATCATTCTGTTGAATACCATATGGTGGAGTATAATAAACAGGCGAAGAATATACCGCCCTATTCTGAGTGGCATTTTGTGTATAATTGTTAGTCCTCGTCTGTTGTTGCGGAACATACACCGGATATTGAGGGCGTATATTCGCATTATATCCATTTAGCATACAATTATAAAAACAATTTTCTTTTTTAAATTGCTCAATTATAACTATTTATTTAATTAAATTTAAACTTAAATCAACTTATTTATATACAACGATTTTTTATTTTTTGAAAATTTTTCAACCACTTGAGACCCCTTATCAAGAATAAAACCTGCAAGCAAAACTATTCCAGAGATAATTGCAGATGACGTAATTGCATCTTTAAAAGTAATTTGACTACTATCGGTTCCCCAATCGTAATTATAGCTATCATCATATGACTTAAATTGTGGCATATGATTTGAATATGTATTTATTTTTTGTATTTTCATAAAATCATTTATCCTAAAATTCAGTGTTTAAAAAGAATAAACAAAGTTTAAAATCTTTTAAATTAGCCAATGTATTGAAAAAAATAATGACTTTACCAATAGACGAAAAAATAATACAATCAAACGTATAACAATGAGGATTTTAAATATGCTAGAAATAAAAACAATAATTTCATATCTACCAATTTTACTAATACCATTTTTAATCACCATAAAAATATTATTAGGAAAATCTTTTTCTAATAATATATTTTATCCTATTTTAACCATTCTTATCGCGTTATCAGCAATTACAATTGGAATTGTTTTTTTAATAGTACAACCAAGCTATTCCCCAGCAATTACAGTAACTTTAATGCAAAAACTCAACACTGTTTTTGGTGGATTTTTAACAATATATTTCCCATTATTTAACATTTTATTGTTATTATTCTATCCTGCAATTTTTATTTTAAGCATTATCTTATGTAAAAAATCTCAAAGTAAAACAATTCTAAAAAGACTAGGTATATCAACAATATTTTTAGGCATTCTATGGATATTTTCTATTCCAACAATTATTTGTCCTGATTTTGTTCATAACTACAAGAAGCCAATACCACCTTTAGAAGACATAAAAAAGGAAATAACGAAGTCTAAAATCGCAACAAGATTTGCAATTTTACAACCATTAAGAGCATATTACAATGATTTAACAGCATTAAATATTTCCTTATACATTAGCAAAAAATGTGATACAGAAAAACTTCCAACATATTCATCACCTGAAATTACAGAATTAATAAATGAATATATAAAATACAAAGAAAAAAGTGCAAAATGGCTATGTTATCAAGAATATATAATTCTTTCAGCATTTTGTACAAAAGTTGGCTATTTCGATGAAGCAGAGAAATATTCAAAACTTGCGGCAGAACAAGGTGTATATACAAAAAGTCTTGACGTAACAATAAATATTGCGAAAGGCGAATATGAAAAAGCGCTTGAGATTGCTAACAAACAGCCAACATTTTGGGGCGATAAAAGAAAACTAACCGCTATCTACATTGGTTTGAAAGAATATAAAAAGGCGCAAGAAATTTTAAATCAGCCAAAAGATAATTCTGATAATTATTGGAAACCAAAAGCAGAAATATATTTAAACTATCAAAAAGGTGATTTAAACAAAGCAAATAAACTCTTTGAAGAGTATAAAAAAGGCAGCAATAAGTTCAATTCATATACGCTGGAAGAATTTATTCAATACAACGATAGAATTGATTACTAAATCACCATAGCCAATGATATAGAGAATAATGTATAATCAATTTATGATTTTATTTTTATCTCAAGACAAAGATACTGGTTTAGAAAATTTTGCAAAACAATTCCAATTAAAAACTGGAATCTAAAACTGTATTTTATGCAGGCAAAGATATTTTTGCAAATTCTTCGCTAAGTATAAGATATGAAAATTACAGTTTTAAAAGAACAATAAATAACATCAATTTTGATGAGATAAAAGTGTGTTATATAAATTCCTCTTTTTATTGTATTGAGAACCATTGCGTTTTATAAATCAATGGAAAGTGAATATAACAGAAATTATCACACTCAACAACATTGTTATATACACTTCTTTTTAAAAATAAACTACACATAGATTGATTATATAATTTCTTTTATATCTTGTACAATTTGTTCTTTTGTTAATCTGTATCGTTTATAAAGTTCTTCTACTGGAACTCTGTCTGTAAATTCTTTTTTAGCACCATAGTTCAGAACTTTTACATCTGATGAACCATAAAATCTTGCAATTTTTTCACCAAAACCACCATCTAGAACACCATCTTCAATTGTAATTACAACTTTATGCTTTTTCTTTATTTCGCAAAGCAACTCTTCATCAAGACCAGTAATAAACTTTGGATTAATTAATGTCGCACTAATTCCAAGTTCAGATAAAAGCTGTTCTTTAACTGTTTTTGCAAGACCAAACATAGAACCAAGTCCAAGAATTGCAACTTTTTCACCAGTTTCCACAACTTGATACTTATTTAATTTAGAATAGTCAGTTTTATCAATCATGCCTGTTGATACCAATTCACAAGAAGGCACCCTAATTGCAACAGGATATTGTTTTTGTTCGACAGACCAATCAAGCATGGCAAGATATTCTTCTTTATTTGTTGGCGCAAGATAAACCATATTTGGGATATTAGAAACTAATGGAATATCAAAAGTACACAAATGAGTGCAATCAGCACCAGAAATTCCACCCCAATACACAAGAATTGTCGCTGGCGAATTGTTCAAACATAAATCTTGAGATAATTGGTCATAAGTTCTTTGAATAAAAGAACTAACAATAGCAAAAATCGGTTTTGCACCTTGTTTTGCAAGAGCTGACACGTACGCTGTTGCATGTTCTTCTGCTATACCAACATCCGTATATTGCTTACCAAGTTTTTCTCGAAATTCTTTGCTAAAACCAAAAACACCTGGAGTTGCAGCATTAACAGCAATCAATGTTTTATCTTGTTTTGCTTTTTCTAAAATATATTTGCAGGTAATAGCTTCATATCCTTCATCTGATGTTCTCTCAATTTTGTCATCATCTAAAGTTCCAGGTAAAATCCAATGGAATTTTTCTTTATTTTGCTCTGCAACAGGCAAACCACAACCTTTTACAGTACAAATATGAACAACAACTGGGTGATTAATATCTTTAACTTTATTGAAAACCTCAATAAGTTTTTCAATATCATTTCCTTCTTTTACAAAAAGATAGTCAAACCCAATAGTTTTGAAGAAATTCGCTTCTGCCTTACCTTCTGTTTGACGTAATAATCTTAAATTATCGTATATGCCACCATAATTTTCAGCAATAGACATTTCATTATCATTTACAACAATAATCATATTAGAGCCCAAACAAGCAGCATTATTTAAGCCTTCTAAAGCTTCGCCACCAGTTAAAGAACCATCCCCAATTATTGTAACAACATTCGATTTTTCGCCTTTTAAATCCCTTGCTTTCGCAACACCAGTAGCCAAACTAACAGAAGTTGAAGTATGCCCAATAGTAAACAAGTCATGCTCGCTTTCGTGTGGTGCTGTATAACCAGTATATTTCAGATACTTATCTTCATCTAAAAAGCCTTCTTTTCTACCTGTTAAAATTTTATGTGGATAGCATTGATGTGAAACATCAAAAATAAACTTATCAATAGGTGAATTAAACACATAATGCAAAACAATTGTAGCCTCAACAATACCCAAGTTTGGCCCCATATGCCCACCAATAGTGTTTACTTTTTTAATTATTAATTTACGCATTTCCTCTGCAAGCTTTCTCATTTCACTTACAGAAAGCTTCTTTAAATCACTTGGCATGCCCACTTTATCTAAAATCATAATAAACTCCTTAAACTACCATATAATAATTGTATAAAAAAACTTCCCTAATACAAAATTAAGGAAGAAAAATTAGTAAAAGAGACATCAATAATATTTTCATCTATATTTTTTATTTAGTCCAAAAATCAAGCTACAAAAGTAACACAAACGTAATGATAATAATAATAAAGACTTGAATAGAAACCATGTATTAAGTATACTAAATACACTTATTAAACTTTTGTAAACAAATTTAATAAAACACTAAAAAAAGCGCAAATTTATTGATTTAGAAACATTAATGAAGAAGAGAAAAAGGTAAGTACACAAAACTAGGGATACTATGCAAGTACGTCAAGTAAATACAGTAAATAGTCAGAGACAGCTAAGACGCAATAATAACACAAAAATTCAACAAAATATTAATAACACAAAACAACAATCACCAAGTTTCAAAGGCGGATTAGACTCATTTTGTTTAGGTGTAGCGAACGCTATTGAAAATGGTGGTTTATTCATATCATTCACACTTCAAGACATGTTAGGAACAAACTTACCACGTCCTATCATGGGTTTATTCCGTAACTCAAAAGAAAATGGCGGAAAACAAAATAAAAGCTTTGCTGCAAAAGAACTTGTAAGAGAGATGTTAACAGGTCCAAGCATGTTCTTAATTCCAATGGGCATGTTAGCAGCAGGGAAGCCAATCTTGGGCGAAACTATTGATGTACCAATGAAGCATATTAAAGCATTTGGTGACGTACATGCAGAAAGAGCGCTTAACGCTCAAAATAATCCATTAACAAAGAAAGAATTCTTCACAAACGCATTTGAAGAAATTATCAAAAATGCAAAAAATGAAGGAAGCGCAACTGATTCAACTCGTGCAACAGCAGCTGCATTTGCAGACAAACTTGACGATGCACTAAAGGCTCCAGAAAAAGCACCAATCCGCTCTTTAAAAGATGTTAGTGCAAGAATAGCTGCGAAAAAATCGGCAAAAGCTACAAGCAAGAAATTAATGACAGAATTAGCTGATGATTTTGTTGCAATTTCTAAGAAACACGCAGCAGATGCAGCAGCCTCTGACTTTACAGTTGCTAGAGTTAAAAATGCTTCAGCATCATTCAAAGATACCGTTGGACATATGATTTCGTACGCAGATGACGTAATTCCAAAAGTATCTGAGAAGAACGCTGGAGAAATCCAAAACTTTATTAAAAAGATAACTAACAACAAGGTTTTAACTAGACTTGCAAATAATGCTGTTATGTATGCAGCTGTAATTGCATTCTTATGGATTATTCCAAAACTATATAACAAAGCAGAAGGCGAAGGAAACTCAGGTCTTACTGGCTTAATGAAAGAAGAAACTCTTAACGATAAATCATTGGAAAATATCGAAAAGAAAAATACAAATGTGTTAGAAGCAAAAATGAACACATCTAATGTTTCATTTAAAGGTGGCTCAACATTTGCAGATAAAGCAGTTTCAAGCATTATGAATGGCAAAAAAATTCACAATTTTGAATTTGATAGTTGCAACGTATCGTTCCCAATGTTATTAGGAATTATGGGTCTTGGTGTTTTACTTCCAAGAACAATCCAAGCAAAAGATAACTACGACAGAGAAGAAATTTTAAGACGTGACTTAGTAACTTGCGCAACAATGTGCTTTGGTGAAAAAATGCTTCAAAAAGGATTCTCTAAAGCTAATGAAATGCGTTCTGGATTTGTATTAGCTGCAAAAGAAGCTGGTTTCAAAGATAAAAGTTTTGGAAAGAGATTACTAGATTATCTTCGCCCAATCAAAGGTGTAAACGTAATGTCTAGTGAACAAATAATTTCTAAATATAGCAATATTGACCAATACAAAGATGGTATCAGAGGTTTCTGTGACTTCATCGCTGGTCAGGGTGGTCAATTAAGTAAAGTATTCAGCATTGATGGAAGTAAAGGTGCAAATAGAGCACACGAACTTGTTGAAGGTTTAATGAAAAAAGAAGGAATAGAATTAAGCAAAGCTAGCAATGCTCAAATCACAGATACATTAGATAAGGCTAAAAATTCAGCTGAAGTTAAAGAATTAATTGGCTTATTTAAAGACAAGAATAACCCATGGGTTAAAAAAGCAAGAACATTAAATGCTAGATTTACAGCATTATCAGTATTAGCACTTATTCCATTGTTCTTAGGCTTCTTATTACCAGCAATAAATGAACGTTCTACAAAGAAACGTATAAGCGAAGAAATGGAAGCAAAAAGATTAGAAAAAGCACAAAAACTAGCTACAATGAACACAGAAATGTTCACAAATCCTTCTCAAGGTGTATTTGCAGGTTTTAAAGCTTAAACAACAATTTCAATTTCATTTTTATAAGTAACAAAAGCTAACTTATTGTTGGCTTTTTTTACGTA
>CAZNLZ010000031.1:0-10445 GCA_964574225.1 uncultured Muribaculaceae bacterium
AATTTCCTCTTTTGTATCATTTACATTTGGAACAACAATATACTTTGTTTTTACTCTATCAGAAAATGGTTGTACAGAAGCATACCGTTTGATATTACCCCAAACTTTTTCATAAAAATCATAACCTTTTACCTTTAAAAACATTTCTTTTGTACCAGAATCAACAGAAACAAGAATATTTATATTACCAGATTTTATACCTTTTTCGACAAGAGGAGAATAAACTGAAGCATTTGTTAAAACTCTAATAGATTGAAAATCATTTTCCAAAAAAATGTTTAACAAATCATTAAATTCGGGCGAAGCACAAGGCTCACCACCAGCAATAGTAATATGTCCACCTTTTCTTAAATATCCTTTATCAGCCAAATCTTTTATAACTGGGTAAACGTCATATTGTTTAAATGTAGGAGGAAAATCTTGATGTATTGAGCAATAGCAACAAAAAGCATTACACTTTACCCAATTATTAAAATTAATAAAAGAGATATAGTCCTCGTTATCCCACTCTTTTTCTTGAAGGTAAATACAATTTCTACATTCAGGAATAATGTTACCTTTTTTCATTTGATCACGATATTTTCTCTTAATAGAGAAAAACTTTTTCCAATCAAGAATTTCACCATTAAATTTTTCAATTATCTTCTTATATCCTTTTTCAGAAGGTGGAATTCTACAACAAAAATTTATACTATTAACGTAAAAATCCATACCATGTTCAATTAAATCACAGCTAATATATTTTTTCTTTTTATTTTTATTAAAGAACCACATTATAAATTTAACTCCGCTTTTATTTCATTAACAGAAGAATTCAGATAGAAGCTTCTAAATTCATTTATTTCTCTTATTTGGTCATCTAAAACAAAATACAAATCATCTTGTTTAACTTTAGATAATTCTATAGGTCTTAAATTAGAAACAAAGTATTCACCATCAGAAGATTTATCTATATCTATCATCTCACAATTTTCAAATAAAGATAAGAGGATATCTAGAACTTCAACATTTAATGCTAATGCAGAAGATGCACGAGAAAGATTTATACAACCATTTAAGTTTGATATAGCGTACTTTAACATTCCCGATAACTTAGAAATTAAATTATCAATATTTATTTCACAAACATTAAAATTCATCAAATGAACAATTTGAGCATTAGTATCCTTTATAACCATAATAAATTCATCCTTAGATGATGGACAATCAAAAAACATCAATTGCTCTATGTTAGAAGGAATATTAGACAAAGAAAAAATTTTATCGTCTAACTTATCTTTTAAACTTAACTGCGATTTTAATGACTGATTATTAATAAAAATACCTGTTGTTTTTTTTGTAGAAGAAATAAAATCTAGAACTTGAGGAAGAATATTAACTTTATTTCTATGATCTAAAATTTTTATATCAGAAGATAGTTTTTCAGTCTTTAATAAATCAGAATGGATATCTGACACCATAAGCTGAATACTAGTTTCACCATTAAAGACATTAATATTTGGAGAAAAAAGCAAATCTAAAGAAGCGTTTTCAGGCAAAGAAAAATCAGCACTATTCCATTTAACACAAGTAAAATTATCTGAGCCTTTTGAAGCAATTAATCTTAAATGATTATTATTTTGACCCATAAACTTATAACCTCGGTTTTGTAAGTCTTTCATTACAAATAATGGGGAAGGATTAGCACTTCCGAAAGGTTGAAGTTTATTTATAATTTCAATATTTTCTAAGGTTAAATCAGAAGGTTCCAAAAGCATATCTGCTTCAATAATTGTTGATGTAAAATCAACATCTTGTGAAAATTCATCAATAGTTTTATTTAAAAGCAATTTAAATGTTTCAAAGTTAATTTTACTTTCATCAAAAGAAAAACCAGCGGCAAGTTTATGTCCACCAAAACCTTCAAAAAGTTCTTTATGTTGAGATAAAACAGAATGAACATTTACTTCATTAATACTTCTACAAGAACATCTAATAATATTATGATTATTTGCATCACGTGTCATTAAGAATGTTGGCTTATTAAATTCTTCAACCAACTTAGATGATACAATTCCAATAATGCCAATATGCCAATCTTCATGAAATAAAACAATACTTTTTCTATTTGAACTAATAGATGACAAATACATTGATTTAGCTTGTTTGTAAGTTTCATCACAAAGTTCTTGTCGAAGAGCATTCAAATCATTTAATGTTTTTACATTTTTCTTAATGATATCACTATCATCAGCAACTAAAAGTTCAAGTGCCGTATATGGTGATTCTAAACGACCTGCAGCATTAATTCGTGGAACAACTGAAAAAGCAACATTTTCAGAAGTTAAAGATGAAACATCCGAAATCCCCGCTTCTTTTAAAATAGCTTGTATCCCTTTATTTTTTCCAGAACGAATTAGTTCCAAGCCCATTTCAACAAGACTTCTATTCTCACCAATTAGCTCAACAACATCACCAATTGTTCCAACACTAACCAAAGGCAAAATTTCATGAACAAAATCTTGCTGAGAGAAATTATCCAGTAAGGCGCAAGCCAATTTAAATGCAACACCAACACCCGCAAGATAATTTAAGCTTTGAAGTTCATCAACAGATAAATCTGAAACTAAAGCATTCGAAGCCTTTGGATTAATTATTGCAAATGCATCTGGTAAAATTTCTGGGGCTTCATGGTGATCTGTAATAATAACATCAGCCTTGAAACCTTTAGCAAAATTGACCTCAGAAACATTTGAAATACCACAATCAACTGTAATAATAAGTTTCGTTTTTCGTTTTGCAATTAATTGAACAAGAGCCTTTGTATTCAAACCATGACTTTCAATCGCTCTATCTGGAAGATAATAATCAACATCTGCACCAATCTTCTTCAACGTTAGGTATAACAGAGAGGTAGATGTTATACCATCAGAATCAAAATCACCATATACAGTAATGTGTTCATTATTATTAATTGCGGATTTGACTCTTTGAACAGCCTTTTGCATATCTATAAATACATCAGGCGATGATAATGAAGCTTTTAAAGGTGTTAAAAAACTAGCAACCTTTTCTGGTGTATTGATAGAACGATTTGCTAAAAGACAAGCCAAAATACGGTTTTGCCCACAAGCTTGGAGTAATTCCGGACTAATTTCAGACTGTTTTATTTTCCAAACCTTGCGAATACTCATTATAAACCTTCTTAAAGGTCATTGTTTGAATCATCAAAGAAATTTTCTTGTTCTAATTCTCTTCTTAATTCTTCAACGTCTTTATCTTCTTTAATTTTATCAATAACAAGCTTCGCCATTTCTTTAGCAATAATTTTTTGAGTATCAGCTGGTGAATTTTGAAGCATATTAATAGCAGCTCTTACTGTTCTATCAATGTCATACCATCTAGAATTTGCTCTAGTGTCCATACCTTCTTCTACCGCTTCAATAATTTCATTAACATCAGTATATTCACTGAAAGCCAAATTATGTTCTACAATAATTTTTATCAAATTTAACGCTACTTTAATTTGAGTCTCATCATCAGAGGCTTCAAGCGTTTTCATAGAACGAGATAAAATAGGATCTTTATCATACCATCTTCTTTGTTTATTACTGTACTCTTCACGCATAGGATACCTCTCTTTACTAACCGTTTTTAAATTTTACGCCATATTCAACATTAGGATAATGCCAAATAATATTTTTCTTTTCACAAGCTATTTTACAAGCTCCACATTCCAAACAATTTTCATATCTAATTGTCATCAAACATTTATTTTCATTCCATTCATATACGTTTGCTGGACAAATGAATGTACAAAATTTTTCCTTACAACGCATACAAATATCATTATCAACAGATAAATGACTTTCTTTATCCTTATTATATTTTAAAGTTGATAATTTTTCATTAATATTCATTTTTTGAAACATTTCTCCATAGCAAATATTCCTAAAGGAATTGATTTTAAAATGATACCTGATTTAACAAGTTTTGCAAAAAACTTTCGATACTTTGCTCGTTTAGGAATTTGGTCAGCAAGCGTTAATAGCTCAAAAAATTCACAAGCTAATTCAGGATATTTTTCTGTAACTAAATTAATATGTTTTTTCAAGAATGGAACAGTATCTTTGTGTGTTGTTAAATCTTTAATTACAACACTATTTTTTAATTTTTTATAATATAAAGATAAAGTTGCAGCGGAAAAATCACCTTTTTCTAAGGCAAAAATAGCAGTTTCAGCGGCAAGTTTTCCACTAAGCATCGCAAGGTTAGTTCCTTCCATATGAACATTATTAACAAACATTGCAGCATCACCAACAACCATAACACGGTTATCATAAACTTTTGGAATTGAATTAAATCCACCTTCTGGAATCATATGAGCAGAATATTCAACAACTTCACCATCTTTAATAAATTTAGAAATTGTAGGATGAGATTTAATCTCATCTAATAATTCATAAGGAGTAATTTTTCTTTTCTTTAGCTCATCAAGTCCTACTCCATATCCAATTGAAATTGTATTTTTGTTCGAGTACATAAAACCCAAAGCAAACATATCTTTTAATGGACCACCGAGAATTTTACAAGCACAACCTTCATTCTCATCAATATTAAATCTATCTTCAACTACCTTTTTAGGAAATTTGATTACTTCTTTAACACTCAAAGTAACATCAGTATCTTTAATATCATTTCTAAGTCCAATTTGTTTTGCCAAAAGCGAATTTACACCGTCAGCAACAATAACAATATCAGAATAAAATTTTTCAAATCCAGTTTGTATTCCAACAACCTTGCCATTTTCAATAAGTAATTCTTTGACAAGAGTTTTTGGAGAATAATATGCTCCAGCATTTTGTGCCTGTTCAACACACCAACTATCCCATTTAGAACGGTTAACACTAAAAGCTTTATAAATAGCTTTAGACGATGATTGATACTCAAATTGAGTAGAATCAAAATCTGTAAGCATAAAAATCTTTTGAGATATTATGTTTCTTTCAATAGGTGCTGTTTCCCAAAATGAAGGAAAAATTTCTGCAGTTTGTTTTGCATAAACAACGCCCCCAAACATGTTCTTATCTCCAGCCTTATCTCCTCTTTCTACAAGCAAGACTTTTTTTCCAGCACGTGCCAAAATTGTCGCTGCACTAACACCAGCAGGACCTGCACCAACAATTATTACTTCTACCTTGTTTTTTTCCATTTTTCCCCTTAAATATAAAAATATTATACACGCAAATAATGGCTAATAGCAAGGCAGATTAAGAAACTTAACTAATTTGAAAAGTAAAAAAGAATAACTTAAACTTAAACTATGATTAAAAATATTCTAACATTGGTATTTTTCCTATTAATATGTGCAACACAAACTTTTGCACATATAGATATTGTTTATCCAACTAGCAAAAATTTAACAATAAATGGGGAAACAACCTTTATTTCAGGAAACACAACAACAAATTCAAAATTAGAAATAAATTCAAAACCAGTTAAACTATGGGAAGATGGTTTTTTCGTACATGTTGTACCACTTGAATATGGAACAAACAAAATCAAAATAGAATCAACACATGATGGAGTTGTAGAAAAAGAAATAATTAAAGTAAAACGCCCAAAACCAGAAAAAGCAAACAAACAATACAAAGAAATAGAATACACCAAAAACGAAGAAGGTGTTTTATACACAAAAACACAAAAGGAACGTTCAACAATTCGTTCAAAAGCAAGCCAATATTCAAAAAGGATTACAGATTTACCAGCGGGCATTGTTTTATATCTTGATGGAAAAAAGGGTGATTTCTACAAAATTCAAGAAATTGGAAAAGAAGAATACTGGATACATAAATCAAATATTACAGAACCAATAAAACTATCAAATAGAATTCAAGCAAAAATCAAAAGCACAAAACAATTTTCAGATGAACTTTATGACTACCAAAAGTTTTATCTTAACTATCCTGTACTTTTCACATCAGAACAAAAAAACAATACAATCAAATTGACATTGTATGGTATTGAAGGAAATGGAAATTCCAAGAATTATGAATACACATACACTTTTGATTCGCCAATAATGGGTTATGAATTTTATTATGAAGATAGCAATTTAGTTTTCAAAAAAGCAAAATTCCCGAGTTACATTGATGAAAGCCATCCACTAAAAGGGATAAATATCTTCATTGATGCAGGTCACGGCGGAATAGAAAAAGGCACCATTGGACCAAGCCGAGTTTTAGAAAAAGATGTAAATTTAGATATCGCAAAAAAGTTAATTGCACTATTACAAGATGAAGGCGCAAATGTTTCATATACCAGAATAGAAGATAAACAAGTCAATTTATACGATAGAGTTAAATTAGCAAAAGAAAATAACGCACTAATTTCATTAAGTATTCACTGCAATTCACTCCCATATACAAAAAACCCATATTCTCAACACGGGACAGAAGCACATTATTATAACGAGAATGCAAAAGTACTAGGCGAAATAATAAAGTTTAATTTAGCAAATGACTTGAATATAAAAGATAATGGCAATAAACATAATAGTCTTGCACTAAATCGTTCAACAAATCCGGTTTCTGTTCTTGTCGAAGTTGCATACATGATAAACCCAGAAGAATACATTTTTTTAAAAAATGAAATCTTCAGAAGAAATGTTGCGAAATCTATCAAGAAAAGTTTAGAAGAATACATTATTTACTTGAAAAATCAGAAATTATGATATAATATTTTCTTGCCGAACATATAACATGGAGAGAGCTTTTATGGAAAGTTGCGAGTTAGAAATCAAATCAGAATACCTACGAGGTGTTTTAGAAGAGCTTAAAACAAAAAATGAACACGAACCAGAATTTATTCAAGCAACAAAAGAAGTTTTGTGTTCAATTGAACCTGTTATTTTGAAACACGAAGAAGAATTCAAACGTTTAGCGCTTCTAGAAAGAATTGTAGAGCCAGAAAGAATTATCACTTTCAGAGTGCCTTGGACGGATAGAAATGGTCAAGTTCAAGTAAATAGAGGTTACAGGGTACAATTCAATGGTTCACTAGGACCATATAAAGGTGGTTTAAGATTTCACCCTTCAGTAAACCAAAGTATTATGAAATTCTTAGGTTTTGAGCAAATTTTCAAAAATGCACTTACATGCTTGCCAATTGGTGGCGGAAAAGGTGGTAGTGACTTTGACCCAAAAGGCAAAACAGATGTTGAAATTATGACATTCTGTCAAAGTTTTATGAATGAATTACAAAAACATATTGGTCACGATATTGACGTTCCAGCTGGGGATATTGGTGTTGGCGCAAGAGAAATTGGATATTTATTCGGACAATATAGAAGAATTAGAAACACGTTTGAAGCTGGCGTATTAACAGGAAAAGGTCTTGATTACGGCGGTTCGTTAGCAAGAAAAGAAGCTACAGGCTATGGACTAATGTATTTCATGAAAGAAATGTTAACAGCAAACAATATCGATATAAAAGGAAAAACAGCAATCATTTCTGGTTCTGGAAATGTTGCAACATACGCTTGTGAAAAAGCAACAGCTATGGGCGCAAAAGTTGTTGCAATGAGCGATTCATCAGGATGTATTTATGATGAAAACGGAATAAATCTTGCAATAATCAAAGATTTAAAAGAAGTAAAAAGAGCAAGAATAAAAGAATACTTAGACTTTGTTCCAAGTGCAAAATATTTCGAAAACAACGGAACAACACCAGCGATATACAATATAAAAGCAGACGTTGTACTTCCTTGTGCAACACAAAATGATATCAACTTAGAAACAGCAAAAATTATTGTAGCAAATGGAACAGTTGCAGTTGGTGAAGGTGCCAATATGCCTTGTACAAATGAAGCAGTTGACTATTTCTTAGAAAACAATATATTACTTGCTCCAGGTAAAGCGGCAAATGCCGGCGGTGTTGCAACTTCTGCCCTTGAAATGAGCCAAAATTCTATGAGATACTTCTGGACATTTGAAGAAGTTGATAACAAACTTGAAAGAATTATGAAAAATATTTTCAAGTTATGTAGTGAAGCTGCAAAAGAATACAATTGCGGAACAAACTACGTTGCAGGCGCGAACATTGCAGCATTTACAAAAGTTTCAACAGCAATGAAATCTCAAGGTATTATTTAAAAATATAAAAAAAAGAAAATCCCGAACAATGTTCGGGATTTTTTTATTCTTCAATTTCGTCTTCTAATTCTTCAATGTACTCAGCAACTTTATTGAACTCATCATCATCTTCAATCGCTTCAAATGAGAATTCCTCACCATCTTTTTTGAGTCTCATAACAAGAATTTCACCATCTTCATCTTTAACATCTTTTGGAAGAAGAAGAGCATACTCTACATCATCAACTGTAACAACATCAAGAAGTTCAAATGTAACTTTGTTACCTTCTTCATCAACTGTTTCAATTAATTCATCATTTTCGTTTTTCATAAAAACTCACTTTCTATCAAGATATTGTTGTAATATTATACACGCACTTTTCAAATCAACCAATTTTTTATCTTTTGTATATTTTCTTCCTGTTTGAGCAAGAATATACTCTGCTTGACGGCTTGTTAAACGCTCATCTTCAAAAACAATCTCACAAATATCTTTAAAATTATTAGCAAAATCAATACAATCTTGCGCTTGTTCACCAATGGTATTGTTCATATTTTTAGGTAAACCTGCAACAATAGTTTTTATATTATTATCAGAACAAAGTTTTTTAATTTTTTCGATAGCGACAGCCTCTGGTTCTCGAGAAATTGTCTCAACAGGATGAGCAATAAGCCCCATAATATCACTCATTGAAATACCAATACGTTTTTTACCAATATCAAGACCTAAAACTTTAATCATTCAACCAACTTTTTCTCATTAATTCTAATATCTCATCAATCTTTTTAGAATTATATTCTTCTTCTGTATTATTACGTTTTTTAAAAATATTTACAACAGATTTAGATTCTTTAATATACTCTTTTAAAGATAGAAAATGACTAAAAACACTTCTTTGCATTAATATTGACTTAAACAAGTTCAAAGAAGCTTCATTTTTCAAAATAGAATAGAACATCACAGCTTCTGTTTTCATAGAGTTTACATATAACAAGTAAACTAAGTTATACAACTTATCTTTCCAACTATTTATAGTTAATTCATCAAAAATAAGATTTTCAGCCGCATACATAGCTTCATTAATAAAATCAATAGAAATAGATTGTTGATTATAAATGTTATCTAAAAGGATTTTTAATTCATCATTTTCATCAGATTTAATATACCAACGAAGAGTGTGACCTAACGACATTAAATCGACCAAAGATTTTTCAGATACTTCAACATAATTTAGTGAAGAATCAACAAGTTCTTGCAAAGTTTCCTCTAATGGTTGAATATCCTTCATTAAAATATCCCAACAAACAAATTCATAAGGAAGAACTCGCTTTTTATTTTTAGAAATTTCTAAAGCTTTATTTATACGATACTTAACATACTCAGGTGTAACTTGATATTTACCTTCAGATGAATAAAATTTAGCAACAATTTTATCAAATTCACCCTTTGAGATATTAAAAAAACCAAAAGTATCAACAATACCATAATTATCATTAATAACAACGGCTTCAAAAACATATTTTTGAGTAGCAGATTTACGCGAAATCAACAAAGCTTGATTTCCGTTTCCATCTGGAATAGTAGTATAAAACTTAGATGGTTTAAGAGCCTTTAAAATATCGTTATAATACTCAACAACCTTTTCTTCAGACGCACCAGCAAGCTTTAATTTTTTTAATCCTACACTGCAAGCATCTTTGATTTCTTTATTATCAGTAATTTCAATCAAATATTTAAATGGCTCAATTGCCAAAGAAGACTTTGATTCTGAAAGAATATCTATAACAAACAATTTAAATTCATCATCAAAATCAGCATAAAGTATAGGATAAACAATATTTGCAAGCATATCGCCAGAATAATCTTCAATTAACGAAGATAACAAAAGTTTTTTATCCTTTTTCGGAACTGCATAAATAAAATCAAGAAAATCAAGCATTGCTTCAGGATTTGCAACAGCAGTTTCAAGAAGTTTTTGAGTTTCCATATCTAAAACTTCTTCTGGATTTTCAAAATATTGAGGAATGGCATCAAATGCAGAATTAGAGCCAGCTGTTCTTAATAATTGAACAAGCTTATACTTTGTATCATCAGAATACACATTTGATTTAAGCATTTCAAAAACTTTTTCTTGCATATAATCAACAGAAACTACAGCTTTTAAAATACAAGAACAAAACATATATTCAGTCTCTGACATTTTTATAAATTCTTTTATAAAAACATCAAATAATGCATTTCTATCATCAATTTCTTGGAGTTCATTAACAAATTTAGTTAACAGATCATTATCATAAGACTGCAAAGACTTAATATCAGAAATTATAGAAAGA
>CAZNLZ010000032.1:0-10270 GCA_964574225.1 uncultured Muribaculaceae bacterium
CGTACAGTTGGTGCTGGTGTTGTAGATAAAATTACTGAATAATAATTTTACTAAACATAATAAAGAAGTCGGACTTAGGTTCGACTTCTTTTTTGTTTCTATAAAGAAAAGGCTTTCGTTTTAGAAAGCCCTTTAGGATTTGATTAGTTTCTTACAGATTTGCTTTAACTTCTTTTTTATATTTTTCTACGTTTGGTTGTAGAACTTCTGGTAAAGCATTGTTTTTATCTGTTATGTTCCCTTTGTTTCTTCTTAGCAAGTTTCCTGTGTATAGAGTTTCAAAGTGTTTTAGCTCAATAAATCTAGCAATAGATTCTGGACTAAAGTCTTTTAACTCGATTTCTACAACTGGATGTTGTGCTTTGTATGCTGTTGTTACACCTTTTATAACAGCATTTGTTGTTTTGTCTGCTGGTGTTGGATATACAAATGTGTAATATGAATCTGTATTTGCTTCATCTAAGTCAGCTTCTGCATTATAGTGAAGATATCCTGGGCCTATATTTGTTTCTGTTGAAATTTGTGCTTTTAATGATTCATTGTTTAATTGTTTATCCCATAATGTTATTCCTGAAAATGCATCAGAAAAATATTCAACGTAATGTCTTGTTTTGCCTGCATTCTTTGAATCAACATTGACAGCTGCTAGTTGTAGTGCTGGATTTTGTCTTATGTTTGGATTTAAAAATTCTTTTTGTGCTTTTAATGAAGCTTTAAGCATTTTTGTTGTATCTTCTTTTGATACTCCAGCATATGCCATTGTAAATAATGTACCATCATCAAAAATAGAAAATCTGCCGCCTACATCATCGTGAACAAGACCTGATAATTGAATATCGCCTCTGTCAACAGCTCTTCTTAGTTGGCTTTTTTCGCTTGATATGTCTGTCATTGCAATAAATCTATCTGATACATCTGCTTTTCCTGTGTGTTCTTGCAATAATTTTTTTGCTGCTTCATATGCAGTTGTTGTTTCCAATGTTCCACCAGATTTAGAAACAACTAAGAATTTTGTTTTGTCTAAATCAAGATTTTCGGTGAATCTTTTAAAGCTTTCTGGGTCAACTGAAGAATAGAAATGAACATTAGAGTCTTTTCCCAACATTTTCATCATTGCTTCTGTTGTATGACGAGAACCACCAATTCCTAGTACTGCTAAGTCTGTATAGCCGCCTTTTTTCGCTTCTTCTGCCATTGCATAGATGGAATCAACATTTTTTAATTGGTTTTCTGGTAAAATTTGTATCCAGTTTAAAAATTGACCTTGAACACCAACTCTTGATTTTATATCTGAAACAGCCGCTTTGGCGTTTCTTTCGTGTTTAGATAAATCAATAGTTGGTGTTTTTACTTGAACTGTTGGTGTTGTTTCATTTTCTGTTCTTTTTGCGCTTGAAAAAGAAACCGTATCATACATTGGTGTTGTTGTTAATCGACCAATTTGACCTAAAAAAGTTCGTCCTTGTAACATGTTTGTTTTAGCCAATCCGAACGATTGGATAGCTGAAATTTTCATATAAACTACCTCTCTTTCCTAATCTACAAGAGACCTAATATCCTATTTTACAAAAGTGACCTTTGGTATTAAAAATTCTAAAAAATCTTTTTGTTAGTTTTAAACTTAATATTTACAATTTTTTACACGTCAAGATGGCGCTAAAGTCAATGATTACAAGTGTTTTGAAAAATGTTATTGCTCCTTCTTCGTTTTACTAACAAAAAAATTATTATTTGGCTTTTTATGTGCATGATACTGTTTGAGAGTATGTTGTGAAAATAGTAAGTATAAATAGTTTTTATAAACCGAATTTATTTAACCGACAACTGTCCGAAACAAATAATGTTTATAAGTTTAATAATAACTTGATGGCAGATGTGGTTAGTTTTCGTGCGAAAAATTATGGTATTGAATCAATTGTAAACCCAACAGGACACTGTGCTTATTGTGGTTGTAAAGTTTATAATGAAAATCAAATAGATGCTTTAGCAAAGGGAATGTTAGGTTCTAAATCCCATCGTTTGCAGGGTAATATAAGAAGTGTTTTAGAAAAACTTGATTCGGCTGTTCGTTCAGAAGAATTGACTTTTGCAAAGAAAGTAGAAAATGAAGAAGAAATAACCTTTTTTAAAAGGTTTTTGAGAATCTCCGCAGAGAAATCGCATTTAAGTGGTAGTGATATATTTAAAGAAGTTGATGGTATTGATAGCGAAGAGGCTTTTACTATTTTAAAAGAAAATATGAAACCATTAATGCTTACTATAGACCATGTGTCTCCTCAAAATCTTGATGAAGATAATAATAATGTAGATTCTAATTTAGTTGAGGCTTGTTACTGCTGTAATCATGATTTGAAAAAAGGTGTTACATTCCCAGAATTTTACGCAATGTTCCCTTCAATAAAAGAAAATATGCCACCAGAAAAGTTTGATTATGCTTATTCAAATTTAATGTCTTCTGCTTCTGCTTCTACAATTTTAAATAGAATGTCAGCAACTAATTTATTAAAACACTTACAACGCTTACTTGGACAAAGAACAGATGAAATCGATAGGGTAAAAAGTACCGAATTTAGAATAATGGAAGCAAGTTCAAATATTGAAACTTCTGTTCAAAATTGTAGGGAAGAAATTGATTTAAAAGAAAAGCAAAAGAAAGAAGCTGAGGAAAAGCTTGAAAGTCTTTCAACTGATGAAGAATATAATGCTTTAGCGAAACGTTTGTCGTTGGTTCAACAATCAAAACAATTAGAGACAGTTCTTCAATCATTGCGAGATAGAAGAAGGGCTGTAAGTGATTCTTTAAACGAAATAAGAAATCCTACTAAAAAGCAAAAGAAACAATCAAAAATAAATATGACTGCTGCTGAAAAAGAAGAAAAAATTGCTTCTTTGAAAACATCTTTAGAAGAACTTTCTGGCGAAATTAAGGTTCAAGAAGAGGCAAAGGATTCTGTTGATTTAGAGATTATGGAATTAGATGAAAAATTCCCAACTATTGAAATTTTGCAAGGTCGTAAAAGTAAGGCAGATTCTCTTATAAACGCTCATATGGCTTTAATTAAGGAGCGTGATAATCTTGCGCAATTAACTCAAAATCGTGATGCGCTTGATTTAGAAATTGCAAGATTAAAATCTGAAATAGCTAAATATCCGAGTGAAGACTTTGATTCTTCTAAATATTCTCAAACAGAACAAGAACAGTTTAAACGATACCAGCAGTGTTTAGATGCAATAAAGCATATTAACTCTCACTCTAGTGGTGATGGTGTTAAAGCTGTAATTAATTTGGCTGCAAAACCTTTTATAGAAGCAGAAATAGCACAATTAGAAAAAGAACCTATTGTGATTGCTTCGAATGATTTTATTGTGCGCAAAGATTTACAATCACAGCTTGAAACGGCACAAGAGAAAAGAACAAAAGTTATTAATTCTATTAATTCTTCTACTAAGCAAATTGGTAACCTCAGTAGAACTACTGCGGAAAAAACACAAGAAGAAGCTACAAAAGAAAGCCAAGCAATTGCAGCACACATAAGAAGGTTAAATGAAAAGCAAACATATTTAGAATTGCCAAAGGTTATTGCTTCTCTTGCAGCTGAAATATTATTATTGAAACGAACAGTCTCTGATTTGACAGCTAAACAATCAGAAATTCAACGTTTAAATAGAATTCAAGCTTAATATTGTAACAATAGTTGTTAATTTCCAAAATCTAAACTATTATTCTAATAGGGAGATTGTTTGTATATGCAGTTTTCGTGTAGGTTATTAATATTAGATGATGATAAACTTGTGACTTCATCTTTAAAATCTTTATTCTTGTTAGAAGGTTTTAGTGATGTTGTATATTTTAATGACCCTAAAGAAGCTTTAGCATATTTAGAAGATAACCAAAGGGATGTAATTGTTTCTGATTTTAAGATGCCAGAAATGAGCGGGTTAGAGTTTTTAATTCAAGCCAGAAAGTTGTATCCATATGCTAGTATGATTTTACTTACAGGATATGCTGATAAAGAAGATGCAATAAAAACAATTAACGAAGTTGGTTTATATAAATATATTGAAAAACCTTGGGATAATGATGAATTAATAATTAATATAAAAAATGCTTATGAGCGTTCTCAATTGGTTCTTACTTTAGAAGAAAAAAATAAAAAGTTGGAACAATATTCAAATCATTTGGAAGATTTAGTAAAAGAAAAAACTGCTGATATTATTGAAATGAATGATAGATTATCTGCCGTGATTAATAATTGTGCAGATGGTATAATTGTTGTTTCTTCTCAAGGTTTGATTTTAGATGCAAATCCAGCTTCTGAATCTTTATTTGGTTTGTCAGAAGAAATAATTAAATCTAAAACGGTTAGTGAATTATTTGTTTCTAATGATATAAATTGGCAGGTCGTTTTTTCTTCTCAGGAAGATAGTTTTCAAAGAGAAGTTGATGTTGTAAATATTGTGAATGGCAATAAAATTCCAGTAGAAATTAGTTGTTCTTTTATTCCTAAAACAGAAAAGGAAGAAGCAAAATATGTTTTAGTTATTAGAAATGTTAATTTCCAAAAAGAAATGGAACGTTTAAGAGAGGACTTTATTGCTACATTAACACACGATTTGAGAACTCCATCAGTTGCAGCAATTCAGACTCTTGAGTATTTCTTAAATGGTAAGTTGGGTGTTTTAACCGAAAAACAACAAATGCTTCTTGAAACTATGAAAAAAAGTAATGAAGATATGCTTGGACTTGTAAATACGCTTTTGGAAGTTTACAAGTATGAAGCAGGAAGGCTTAAATTGGTTAAAACCTCTTTCCCATTCCAAGTGTTAGTTGATGAATGCATAGAACAAGTTCTACCGATTGCTGAAGCGAAAAATCAAAAAATTGAGAAATTGTATGTGAAATTAGAAACAGCTAATGTTTATGCCGATAGAAATGAGTTAAGAAGAGTTATAATTAACCTTCTTGGAAATGCGATTAAATATACACAATCTGGTGGTGAAATTCAGGTTAGAGCTGAAATAGATGGAAATGATTTGAGATTTTCAGTAAAAGATAATGGTGAAGGAATATACAAACAAGATATTCCTAAATTATTTAAGCGTTTTTCACAAGGTACGCAGGAAAAACGTTCGATAAGTACTGGTTTGGGCTTGTATTTGTCTAAACAAATTATTGATACACATGGTGGAAAAATATGGTTAGAAAGTGATAAAGGCAAAGGAAGTGAGTTTTTCTTTGTGCTTTTAGATTCAATTATGAAGAAAGAAAAGGAACCGTTATGGACAACATAAAAGTTTTACTTGTTGAAGATCATAAGATGGTAAGATTGGGTTTATCTTTGGTTTTTGAAAATACTGAAGGTATAGATATGGTTGCAGAAGCTGACAATGGTAAAACTGGTGTTGAGTTGGCTTTAAAACATACTCCAGATGTTGTTCTTATGGATATTGGTTTGCCAGAAATGGATGGCATTCAAGCTACTTCTTTAATTAAAAAATCTAATCCAAATATAAGAGTTTTAATTTTTACATCTAGAGATTCAGAGGATGATGTTTTTGATTCTTTATCTGCAGGTGCTGATGGCTATATTATGAAGGGTGCAGATGAAGAGCAGATGATTAGTGCAATTAAAGCTGTTGCAGATGGCACAGCGTGGCTAGATCCTGGTATTGCTCGTTTAGTTCTGTCTAATGTAAAAAAACAAAATTCTGTTCAGGTCACTGGTGCTGTTTCAACTCATAATGCTGCAAAAAATACTTATGGTTTAACAGAACGTGAACTAGAAGTTTTAGCTTTAATTGTAGAAGGTTTAAATAATTCAGAAATAGCTAAAAGATTAGTTATTACAATTTCAACTGCAAAAGCACATGTTCACAGTATTTTGCAAAAATTATATGTTACAAACAGAACTCAAGCTACAATTCAAGCAGTTAAAGAAGGTCTGATTTAATGAAAAGAATATTCTTTCTTATTGCAGTATTGCTTTGTTCTTCTATAACGGTTTGTGCTAAAAAAGAGGCTCCAGATCCTTTATATTTAGCAACGCCTACTAAAGATTATTCTAAAATTGATGTTGTTGAAAAGAAAAAAGATCCAAGAACTTTAAATGAAAAGTTAAGAGAAAAATTGCATCTTCCTAAAACAAAGAAGGTTTATCTACATAATATTGATAAATCTAATCAGCCAGTAACAATGGATGACTATTATGCATTGGCTATTGAAAAGAAAAGAGCTGATTTTAAAATTCCAGAACCTGTTTTTACTGCTGGTGCTGGATTCGAGTTTGATGATCCTCAATTTAGAGTTATTAGATATAATACTCCACCAGGTCAAAGAAATATTGATTTAACAGAACTTGTAAAACGTAGAAAAGTTACAGCTCCTGGTATTTTATCTCCAGATAAAACAAAAATGGTTTATACAGAAAGCGTTTATTATCCAAGAAGTTGGCAAACAGCTTCGTCTGCATATTTGATACCGCTTGAATCATCAGATACATATGAACTTTTATTGAATACAAATGTTATTCAAGGGGAAGTTGAACCACTCTTGACTGTTGGAATGGAAGAAATTCAAAAATTTCAATTTAAAACATTATTTCCAATTGATTGGTCAAAAGATAGTAATAAGATAGCATTTAAAGAAAAAATTGGTTCTAATTTGCATGAAACTTGGAAAACAAATGTTATCGTTTATGATTTTGAAGAAAAATCTTGGAAACGTTTAACTGCTGTTCGTGAGGCTATTATTTATTGGTGGCGTTATAACAGACAAATTGAATTAAAAGATTATATGTGGGATATATTCCCTATTGGTTGGGATAAACAAAATCCAGATAGAATGATTGTTTATGCATATGCTTTTACTGGTGAAAAACCTTTGTTCTTAGGAACATGGAGTATTGATTATAACGAAGAAAAATCGCAACTTCTATCAATTGACAGTACTGATGTTGAAATTGATTTGAATGGATTTGGATTAAAGGAAGTTAAACTAGAACGTTAGTTCATAATTTTATTAAATATTTCAACGCTTTTTCTTATGTCTTCTTCTGTAAACATTTCAAGTACAAACGAAGGATTTATTCCGCTATTTTTGATTTTTGTTAGAATTTCATTGTAATCTATTGTACCATTTTCTAAGTTTGAATGGTCATCATTTGTTCTAAAATTATTGTGAATATGCAAATGATATAAATTTTGACCATAAGCGTCAATCCACTCTGTTACTTTCGTATCGTGCGCATATAAATTAACGTGACCAGCGTCTAACGCAAGTTTTAAGTTTGGAGAATTGATTGCTTCAAATAAATCTAAACAGAATTTTGGTTCTGTTTCAAAAACATTTTCGATTACAGCAATGATTCCTGCTTTTTCAAATTCTTTTATAAATTCTTTCCAAAAAGAAATGAAGTTCTTTTTGAATATTTCAATGGAACCATAATGTTTAGTTCCTTTATTGCCTGTATGGTATAAGATTGTATCTGCACCTAAAGCTTTTCCTGCTTCAAAAGATTGTTGGTTTCTTAACTCTGCGATTTCTCTTAGCATATAGTCTTGTCCAGCAATATTAATATCTGAAAACATCGCGTGAACTGTAACTCTGTTTTCAAAACCATCTAAGTCTCTTTTTAGTATTTTAATTGCATCTTCGACTGTTAAACCTTTTGTTTTATATATTGGTAACCTGCTTATTTCAATACCAGTATTGAGTTCTTTTGCTAGCAAAACAGATTCTCTAATTGTTTTTTTTGCTGATGATGATATTAATAATTTTTTGTTGTTATTCATTTTTATTCGGCTTTTATTGCTGTTAAACTTTGTCTTTCAGAAAATTCATTGATAACATCTTTTAAAATAGATGAAAGTTTTTCTTCTGAAAAATCTTCAAAATCATAAGTTAATCTTCTTATAACAGGACTTTCTTCTTTAGAAAAATGTTTTATATCAATTATAACTTTTATATATGTTGGGTAAGTTATTGTTAACTCGCTTTTAAGTTCACCTTGAGCAATTGTGAATATACTTGCAGTTTCTGTCATATTAAATTTGATATCTACTTTTTTTAGTTTATTCATATATGTTGCTTGTGTTTGGTAAAAAACTGGTGCAACTATTTTTTCGAAGCTTTCATAAAACTCTTTTTTGAAGTCTTTAAATTTTTTGCCGTGTTCATCTTTGATTTCTATTTCATCAATTAAAATGTTTTTTGTTAAATCATATAAATAATTGAACTCTAAACCAGTTGTTATTTGTTTTTTCATACTTTGGTAAAGTATTGGTTCCATTTCTTCAAATGATGTTGTTATTTCTGCTGCAATTGCATAAATTTGGCATTCATTTACTAATGCTTTTCTTATTCTAGCTGCAACAGATTTTGCACCTTGTAAACCAGAATTGTATAAAATCAAATAAAAACCTGAACCTTTACCATATGCAACGATGTCATTTCCTCTTGGGATAGCTTTTACGACAGTTGCAATTTTGTTCATATTTAATCGTTTGTTTGTGATATTGCTTGGTTTTAAGTACATAAAAACAGTATCTTCTTGGTTTTCTTCGATACTTTTGCTAAAGAAATTCCTTAGAGCAAGAGGAGCTTTCTCTTTTTTATATATACCTGTGTTTTTATCTAAAATTTCAGCAGCTATCAATATTTGATTATTTATGTCAGTTTGTTTATAGAGTACTGACTTTTGTAATGTTAGAAAAATTCTCATTAAAATAATAGAATCAGGATCTGACATAAAGAAAAAATCATCAATACCGTTATCAAAGGCGTAAAAAAGAATATCTTCAACTAAGTTATCCATAATGAAGATAATAGGTACTTTATCTAAAGAACTGATTGCTCGGATTTCTTTTACTATACCCATTGAATCTGTTTTTGAACAATACAATAGTATTATTGAAGGTTGAGTTGAGTTTAGCACTGAAATTGCTTCAATGTACGAAACTATTCTTACAGAGTCACACTCTCTCAAAAGTTTTATCTTTTCAGAAATTTGCTTTCCCGTAGCTTCGTTATTTGAAATAATTAATATTGAATTGTTGCTCACTTAACCACCTGTTTTATTGTTTTAAAACATACCTTTTTTACGGAAATATACTACAACTGCAATTGATAAAAATACGGAAAATGTTACAACGATAAGGAAACCGAAAGGATTATCGCCATAAGGAACTTTTACATTCATTCCCCATAAACCACCAATCATTGTCGGAATAGACATAATAATTGTAATTGCAGCTAAGAACTTCATAACTAAGTTTAAGTTATTGTTGATGATTGATGCAAAACCTTCCATCATTGCTTCTAAAATCATTCTGTGCATATCAACCATCTCTATTGCTTGTTTTGTATCAATGATTACGTCTTCAAGCAAATCCATATCTTCTTCGGTTGTTTTTAGGTTGTTTAATGTCAATGCTGATTTTGTCATTTTCATTATTTTTTGCAGCACTATGTCGTTATCTTTTAATGCTGTTGAGAAATATACCAAAGTTTTTTGGATTTCCATTAATTGGAATAAAGCTTTATTGTTTGTTGCTTTTTGAAGCTCTGTTTCAATATTTTCTGTTGTTCTGTTGATAATATCTAAATATTTTAAGTAAAATTTAACAGAACGGTACAAAATCTTAAGCATAAATTCTGTTTTGTTTCTTGTATCGAATGTATATGCTGTTGTTTCATTGAAAGATGCAAGAATATTGTTATCTTTTGAACATACAGTCATAATTGATGTTGGTGTATAAATAATACCCAATGGTAATGTGTCAAAACAACCGTCATCAGTCATAATTGGTAAGTTTGTGATGATAAGAATATTTCCGTCTTCTATTTCAATACGTGATCTTTCATCTAAGTCTAAAGAATTTCTTAAAAAGTCTTCGTCTAATCCTAAAACAAGAGATACTTGTTTAATCTCTTCTTCTGTAGGGTTGATAAGGCTGAACCAAGAACCTGAAACAGCTTCACTTATGCTTAGTTTTGAGAGTTTTTTGTTGTCTTCTGTTTTGAAAATCTTAATCATAATACTATTCTCAGATTCTACTCTTTTCTCAATTAAAACATAAATTTATATAATTTGGAATAGTATAAAAAAACGAAAAGAGGCATACATTTGTATGCCTCTTTTTAATTGTTTCCCTAACCCCTAGTCTAGCAGTGACTCAAGTATTGCCGCATTCTTTATTGCCAGAGCATTTTCTCTGACTTTATTTCTGTGAATATATGTTCTTAATGCTTCACGAATTAATTCGCTTCTTG
>CAZNLZ010000033.1:0-10209 GCA_964574225.1 uncultured Muribaculaceae bacterium
CAAAACAAGAAATCTCAAGAGTATTAACAACAGCATATATCCAATTGTTAACATTTGGTGCATTTACAAAGCAAGTAAATACTCTATCTTGGTTCACACCATTAACTTCAGCTTTAACTGTATTATTCTCTGAAACATCTTCAAGACACAGATTAGGCAAGCCAATTTTCTTCCTATCAAAAGAAAAAGCGAAAGAATACAATAAAAAAGAACAAGAAAAAGCAAAAGAAGTTGCATTTAGTGCAGATAAACAATCAACAAAACCAGAAATCAAAGAAGTTGAAAAAGTTGTACAAACAGCACAAACAGAACAGCTTAAAAACATAATGTCTGCAAACCCTTCTGAATCTAATGTATTTGCTAGTTTTAAAGCAGCAAATAATCAATCATTAGCAAAAGATGAGAAAGCTCAAGATACAAAGAAACCAGAAGAAAAAGAAAGAAAAGCATTAATCAATGTTGATACTTTCAAAAAAGGTGTAGGAATCTTAGTTGCTGGTGGATTTGCATTAAGCTTTATCAAAAATAGTTCTTTAACAAAGAACAGCAAACCAGTAAAAGCAATCCAAAATGCGTGGAAAGCAGTTAAAGAAAAAGTATATGACCCACTTGCATTCAAAAAATTCGAAATGAAAGTTTCTGATTTCGATGATTTAATGGGACTTTTAGATGACGTTGGATGTAAAGAAATTGCAGACGGTCATAGATTTATAAAAGATAAATACTTAAGCCAAGAAGCAGCAAAACAAGGTAATATTATTCTACAAAAAGTAAAACTATCAGGTGATGATTCTAAAAAGGTTATTGGAGATGTAAGAACTGCATTAAGTGGCTTAGCTGATGGTGACTTGCAAAAAGTTGCAGAGGCAGTAAAAACTGCAATAAAACAAGAAGGCGACGCAATTTCAGAAATGAAATTTGATAAAGTTGCTAAAAAAGCAGTTTCAATTGTAACAGGCAAAAAAGTATCTTTAACAGAAGAACAATCAAAAACATTAACACAAACTATTGTTGATTCAATAAAAGCAAATGGAACAATAGGTTCAATAACTGTTGATACAAAACTAAAACCATTTGTTGATATCGTAACAGAACCATTTAAATTTATTATGTCAGCAGCAAACTTACCATTCAAACTTGTTAAGAGCGTTGTAAATCTTGTAACTTCACCGGTTCAAAAGAAAGCTGCTCAAGCTATGCTAGGCAAAGCCGAACTAACAAAAGTTGAAAGCGCAATTAACAGAGCCGTTGTAGAAGTATTTGGTGAACAAAAAGGTAAATCTGGAAAGATAAGCCAAACAATATTTGCAAATGCAATGGAACAATTACAAAAGAAAACAGCTCCATTTGCAAAAGCAAAAGCGGCATTAGAACAAGCACAAAAGAATGGAACAGTAACCGCTGAAATCCAAGCTGCATTTGATAAAGAAAAAGATGAATTATACAAATACATGAACCGTGCTGTTCAAAAATCATTTGACGGTGTAACACAATCTAGCAATAAAAATACAGACTTAGCAATGATGACAAAACTAGCTTCATCTGCAGTTACATCAGCATTCTTAGTTGCAGATAACTACAACATGGTAATGATAAAATCAAATGGTGAAGACCAAGAAGGCGCGAAAGAAAAAGCTAATGAACGTATTATCCAAAGATTAAGCGCATTATTCTATCAAACAATGTTCATTAACTGGTTCAACTCAACATTCAGAGCTACTTACAATAGTTCATTAAAAGGTATGGCTGCAGTTGCAATTCCAAATACATTAACAACAGAAATTATCACAAGAAAATCAATTGGTATGCCTATAGGAAGAAAATCATATGAACAACTTGTAGAAAATGAAGAAAAGAACGAAAACAGAAAAGGTTTCTTAGGCAAATACTTTAAGTTTATGCGACTGTTAACAGGTAAAAAACCGTTAAAAGATAGAATGCCAAAAGAAAAATCAGTAGCAAGATCAGCAGTTCACGGATTTAAAGTTGACGCAAGTATGAAACCACAAAGCACAACAGCAATGAACGGAACAACAAACTTATTAGAAATGTATTCAAAATAAAGAGAGAAAAGATAGATTTAAAATCTATCTTTTTTTTTTAATAATTATGGTGTAGAATACAGATAATGCTGATGTAGCTTAGTCGGTAGAGCAATTGATTCGTAATCAATAGGTCGTGGGTTCGATTCCCACCATCAGCTAAAAAATAAAATAATATTTTTAACAAAAACTATTTACAATCAAAATTTTTTTGATAATATAGATATGTGGATGTTCCTCAGTAGCTCAATGGCAGAGCATTCGGCTGTTAACCGAAGGGTTGTAGGTTCGAGTCCCACCTGAGGAGTTTATTAAATAAAAAGCAGGCTTTATGCCTGTTTTTTTATTTGATAATTTTGTGGAACGAGAACCTTTGGTGAGATACAAAGCGAAACGACGTAACGTAGTGAGGAGATTGAGCCTGTATGCGTAGGCGATGCCGGAGCTGTCCCGCGGATTTTGCGTAGAGTCAAAACGAACGAAATGAGTAAACCCGAAAAAGCGTAAACCTGACGAAACGACAAAATTGCGAAAGCAATTTGGAAGTGGAGTGTAAAGGTTTAGCCGAAAGCAATAATCCAAGACAACCTGAGGAGCCATTTAAAAGAAGAGGCGAAAGCCTCTTTTTTTATGCTTTATTGTGGAGACGAGAACCGTTAGTTCATTATTCAAATTCTTATTATACTTTCCCGATACAATAATACTTAAAGCCTTTTTCTTGCAATCTTTTGGCATCATACTGATTTCTTCCGTCAAAGATAACTGGATTTTTCATTGTTGATTTTATTTTTTCAAAATCAGGTCTTCTAAATTCATTCCACTCTGTTAAAAGCAATAGCGCGTCAGCGTTATCAACGGCGTCATAAGCATTTTTAGAATACTCAATTTTATCATCAAATATAGCCTTTGCAGTTTCAACAGCTTTTGGGTCAAACGCTTTTATTTTTGCACCTTTTTCTAAAAGCGCATTAATAATTGTAATTGCAGGAGCTTCTCTCATATCATCTGTTTTTGGTTTAAAAGCCAAACCCCAAACAGCAATTGTTTTTCCTGTAAGGTCATCACCAAAACATTCTGTTATTTTACTTGTAAAATTAAATCTTTGATTTTTGTTCATTTCATCAGCTGATTTAACAATAGTCATTTCACAGCCATTTTCTGCACCAGTTTTTATAAGTGCTTTTACGTCTTTTGGGAAACAACTTCCTCCATAGCCAAGACCTGGAAATAAGAATTTATTACCAATTCTTGAATCTGTTGACATACCAATACGAACCATTCCAGCGTCTGCGCCAACCTTTTCACAAAGGTTTGCAATTTGATTCATAAACGAAATTTTTGTAGCTAAAAATGAATTTGCAGCATATTTTGTCATTTCCGCAGATTTAACATCCATAACGATTACACGATTTCCTGTGCGGAAAAATGGCGAATAAATTTCTTGCATAATAGCTGTTGCTTTATCGGAATTTGAGCCAATAATAACTCTGTCTGGGTGCAAGAAATCATCAACCGCGTTACCTTGTTTTAAAAATTCCGGATTAGACACAATATCAAATGAATGTGAAGTGTGTTCTTTTATAAATTCTGTGATTTTTTCAGCAGTACCAACAGGAACAGTTGATTTATTAACAATCACTTTATAGCCATTCATTGCTTTTGCGATTTGTTCTGCAACATTTAAAACATATTGTAAATCACAAGAACCATCTTCGCCTTGAGGAGTACCAACAGCAATAAAGCAAACATCAGATTTTTTAACCGCCGAATCCAAATCTGATGAAAATTCAAGACGATTTTCAACCGCATTAGATTTAACAAGTTCTTCCAGACCTGGCTCATATATTGGAATAATACCCGCTTTTAATTGAGCAAGCTTTTGTTCATTGTTATCAACACAAATGACGTTGTTGCCCATATCTGCAAGGCACGCACCTGCTACTAATCCTACGTATCCTGTTCCAATCACTGTTATTTGCATTTTTTGATATCCTTCATAATTTAAACTAATTATATAATAAATTAAGAAGTTTTGCTTTTAAATTACATTTATATTTTATTTATATCGTACACTTTATTTTTAGAAATAACTATACACAAAGATTTATTTTTTTAAGAAAAGATCAATCAAAAGAATCTTTATTCATTGTCTCATTTGAAGAAAATCTTATAGTCTCCCATATATAAGTAGTCTCAATACTATATTCCAAACTTTTTTTAGGCGTCCAACCTAAAACTGATTTGATTTTTGTGTTATCAGCAACCAAACTTGCAGGGTCGCCATCTCTTCTTGGCATTAGTTTAACTTTAATTTCTTTTCCTGTGACTTTTTGGCAAACATTGAAAACTTCTTTAACAGTATTTCCATTGCTTGTACCAAGATTGAAAAAATCTGTTTTACCACCATTATTCAAATACTCAAGAGATAATAAATGGGCATTAACTAAATCTTCAATGTTTATGTAATCTCTTACGCAAGTACCGTCTTTTGTATCATAGTCATCGCCATACAATTCAAATGTTTTATTATAAGAGAAAGTAGATTTCAATATGTTTGGAATCAAATGAGTTTCTGGCTCGTGCCATTCACCTACTCTTGCATTTTTATCAGCCCCTACAACATTAAAATATCTTAATCTAATTGATTTTAAACCATATTCTTTGTCATAATCTTCCATTATATTCTCTATCATCAATTTAGTTTGACCATATGGATTAATAGGGTTTTGCGGATGATTTTCATCAATTGGAACATATTCTGGCTCGCCATATATAGCTGCGGTTGAAGAAAAGACTATCTTATTTACATTGTTTTCAATCATTGCCGATAACAAATTCATCGTTCCAGAAACATTATTTTTATAATATTTTTCAGGATTTTTTACAGATTCACCAACTTGCGAAAATGCTGCGAAATGAACAACAGAATCAATTTTAAACTTTTCGAAAACAGATTTTAAATCATTCTTATTTAATAAATCGCCTTGAACAAAATTCACTTTGCCATATCTTGATAAATTATTGATAGTTTCAATATGCCCAGTTGAAAGATTATCAAAAATCACAATTTCATTACCTTTTTCTAACAAAGCTAATGCACAATGACTACCAATATATCCTGCTCCACCTGTAATTAAAATCATTTGCAAATTTCTCCAAAATTTATTAAAGAAAACAAACAATATCGACCCAAACAAAATATTACAATAATTGATGAGAATAGAATATATGAAAATATACATTCATTTTTGCAAAAGTCTAAAACGATTTGTTCAGGACAAGCAACACTTTCTTTTATTGTTTTATCATAATCTATTTTATTTGAAGAATTTTCAGACAACATAACAACTAACGATGAATCCTCTTTCGATTTTTATGCATATTTACGGCATTTTTGCAAAAAATTCATATATCAATCTATTCTTTGATTATAAATAAAACAATCTCAAAAGGAAACATTTATAAAAACATTAGAATTCATATTCATTTTTGATTTTTTAAAATAATTTTATATACGTAATATATATTTATTATTTAACACAACTTAACATTTGTCGTATCTTTTGTAAATTTTCAATTCAAAAAATTCTTTATATATGTATAAGAGAGACAGAGGAAATAATTATGGCATTAAAACTAACACGAGAAGCTTTACAAGAAAAGTACTCTAGTTCATCAAGTAGTTCTTCTCAAAGCAGTGGTGGCGGAAGTTCATATTCTAGTGTAAGCAATTCTATTAGAAGCCGTTTCGAAGGCAATGAATCTGTTTTTAACAGTGGTTGGCAAGCTGCTAACGGTTTAGCAAAATATAATTCTCTATTTGGAAGAAGCATAGTTGATGGTGCTGGTAAAGTTGATGCTTTACTTAGAAATGAAGACTGGCGCGTTGATATGGATATCGACGGTGATGGTATCGTTGACCAAAATATTAGCATTGCTGACGCAATAGCATTTTCTTGCGACAGCGAACTTGATTTATACATTCAAAGCGAACTTGAAAAAGTTATAGAAAAATATGGACCAAGCTGCAACTACAATATGAGAGCGATGTTTGGTTCTCCTGATTCACCAGCTTTAAAAGAATTAGAAAGATTAGGCATTAGAGCAGACGCTGTTGGTGATGATGAAAAATGGCAAAACAGAACATATGCATTTTCTTTAGTTGATACATCTGCTTTCGGCGATGAAAACAAAGCAAGATTAAATGAATTAGCATCAAAAAATCCAAACGAACTAACAGCTGATGAAAAAGCAGAATTAGAAGAATTAGAAAACGAATTACACGATATTTTATATGATAGTGATGCAAAAATATTACAAGATGAATTCGGCGGAAAAGGAAGTTTCATATTCTCTGACTGTTTAATTCCAGATGGTACAGCAAACGGTGCAGAAATTAACTTATCTAGTATCTTAGATACACTTGGATATGAATGCGTTTCTAAAGCAGACTTCGTTGATAATCCAGATGCATATTTTGAATTAATGGATGAAATCGCTCTTCAAATTGAAGATGGCGTTTACGCTCCAAAAGATGAAAATGCAAATAATACAATAACAGCATTATACGGCGAAAAAACATTAGACATTTCAACAGCAGTTAGAGCAGTATATACAGCTAATGGACACGCATACGGAAATTACTCTGACGGATATTGGGGCAATAATGACGTTGTAACATTCGAACAAAACCTAGCAAGAATTGAAAAATTCGGTCTTGGTAGCGATGGTTCTGGACAAATTAGCGCAGTAAGAGTTGGAAACGAAACTGTAGAAATTAATCCAAGCGAAGAAGGCATAAAAGAAGGCGTAGAAAATACAAAGAAACAAGAAGAACAAGACAAAGAAACATTCATTAAAAACTACGTTGAACAAAAATGTACAGAATACAAACACAATAATTTCACAGACGAAGTTCCTGAAGACAAACAACAAGAATTCCAAAGAGATGCAGAACTAAAAGCAGCAGTTAAATTCGCATAATTCTATTTAATATGATAAAATACAATAGATAATAAAAAAACCATATACGATTGTATATGGTTTTTATTAGGAAGAAAAATGGACTTTAATAAATTTATTGAAAAATACTTCGACCCAGATGATGACTCAGGGTTCAACGAAATTATATTTGAAAGAGAAGCTCGTCATAATGCAATAAAAGAGCGTCTAAAAAAGTACTATCTTTCAGAAAAAGAAATCAACTCTGCATTGGAAATTATTATTAATGCAGAAATGGAAATGGAAAAAGAAAAAAGAAAATTTAAAAAGAAAGATTATAATCAACAAGACTTATTCAAATTCCAAAAAAAATTATTTGAAATACAAGTTCAAATGAAAAAAGATTTTGATGAAAAAGTAAATAATCTTTTAAAGAAGAAATACGAAGAAGCAAAAAAAATAAAAGAGGAATTAGACAAAAAAAATCCATACAAATAGCTATTTTTCTTGTTTAAAAAATAGCTTTTATGTAAAATTAAACTAAAGGTAAATGGTGAGAGAAATGTTGAATAAAGTTAACTTAAGAAATTTTGAAATTGGTGGAGATAAATTGACTATCTTAGCAGGTCCTTGCGCTATTGAAACAAAAGATATTCTTTTTAAAACCGCAGAATACCTAAAGAAAACAACAGAAGAACTTGATATTAACTTTATTTTTAAGTCTTCTTACGACAAAGCAAACAGAAGTTCTATAAACTCATATAGAGGTTTGGGAATGGAAAAAGGACTTGAATTATTAAATGAAGTAAAAAAAGAATTCAATGTTCCTATTGTAACCGATATACATAACCCAGAAGAAGCAGCCATTGCAGCAGAAGTAGCTGATATAATTCAAATCCCAGCATTTTTATGCAGACAAACAGACCTGCTTGTTGCAGCGGCGAAAACAAATAAAATTATAAATATAAAAAAAGGACAATTTCTTGCACCACAACAAATGAAATCTATTGCAAACAAAGTTAAAGAATCTGGTAATAACAAAATTACAATTACAGATAGAGGAGTAACTTTTGGTTATAACAATCTTGTTTCTGATATGAGAGCAATTCCAATTATTCAAGAAATGGGATATCCAGTTATATTTGATGCAACTCATAGTGTTCAATTACCTGGTGGTTGTGGTGAAAGTTCAGGCGGAGAGCGCAAATTCGTTCCAATACTTGCGAAATCAGCCGTTGCTGCAGGTGCAAATGGACTATTTTTTGAAGTTCACCCAGACCCAGATAAAGCACTTTGCGACGGACCAAACATGGTAAATTTTGAACAAGCAAAAGAAATATTTAAAACTTGCAACGAAATTTTCAAATTGGTAAAGAATTAACTATTGAACAACATATCTAGCTTGAGCCCAAGGATAACCAGAAATAATTTGCCAATTATCCTTCATAATTAAACTAGAGCAATAGTTTCCATTTTGTCCACGAGCACAATTATTTGGATTTGAAGAAGATATCAATTGTTCTCTTGTAAATTCATGCCCGAATGGTAAAAGTTTACCAACATATTCAGGATGATCATCATTTTGAACCCAATATTCAAACAAGAAAATATCTCTAGCCACAACATTTAAACGCTTTTTACCATTTGTATCAATATAAAGATAAACCACTTTATAATGTTCTGTGCCGTTAGTTTGCATTGCGACAAACATGCCATCATTAAGGAAAAATCTTGTCCAAGTAGAATTAAGTGCCTTTTCTGTGCCATCTAATTCTTTAAAAGTATAGTTACATTGATCCTCTGTTATGTTCTTACAATCTCGAGATAGAACTAAAGCAGGTTTAATGTAGTCTTCAAAAAATCCGTTTGAACCTCTATCGCTAAGAGCATCAGGGAAGTCCCAGTTATGATAAGACCCTTCACGTGCGATTGCTGCATCAAAAGCTTGCGACATAACAGAGTGAGCTTTTCTCATACGTACAACCGTTTGGTTTTTATTATGGTCAGCAATCATTGTTCCCATAGCTATCGTAAAAATAACACCGACAATAACAAGAGCAATCAGCGTTTCTGAAAGCGTGTTTGCTCTTTTGTATTGTCTTGAAAGTTTTTCGATTATTTTTACCAAATTATCCTAGCCTTTTTTCTTATTATAAAGAATATTTATCAATTACGGCAAATAATTCACGTTTTTCCTCATCATCTAAAGCAACCAAAGGTTGTCTAACATCTTCATTTATTAGTCCAACATGAGCCAATGTAGCCTTTACGGGAACTGGATTTGGAGCCATAAATAATTTTTTAAATAATGGATATAGTTTTAAATGAATTTGCAAAGCAGAATCATTATTTCCAGCTTTAAATTCTGTAATCATTTTCTTCATTTCTTTACCAACAACGTGAGATGCAACACTAATTACACCATGTGCACCTAAAGACATCATTGGAAGAGTAAGACTATCATCACCAGAATATATTGCAAAATCTTCTGGACATAATGTTCTAATATCACTAATTAAATCTAAATCAGCATTACTTTGCTTAACAGCAACAATATTTTTGAAATCATTTGCTAATCTTGCAATTGTAGCTGGTTGCATATTTACACCAGTTCTACCTGGAATATTATACAAAATAATAGGCAAATCAACAGCTTTAGCAATTGCCGCAAAGTGTTCATACATACCTTTTTGAGAAGGTTTATTGTAATAAGGAACAACAGATAATATTGCATCTGCACCAAGTGCTTTTGCCTTTATTGAAGAATCAACTGCTGTAGCCGTAGAATTTGAACCTGCGCCCATAACAATTTTTACTCTGCCATTAACTATTTTTTTCACAAAAGTAAAGATTTCTCTTTCTTCTTCATGTGTTAATGTTGGAGTTTCTCCTGTTGTACCAGCAACTAAAATTGCATCTGTACCTGTTTCAATTAGATGATTTACTAATTTTTCCAATGCAACATAATCTACAGATTTATCCTTTTTGAAAGGAGTAATCATTGCTGTAATAATTTCGCCTGCGTTATATCTCATTTTATACCTCTCGATTTTTATATCTTGTAATTTTCTGTCTCTCGGGCTTTGCGTTCCTTCGGCTTCGCCTGTCGTCACTTCGCCCTCACTTACTCGGGTTCGTTTTCACTCACCCTTTCGAAAATTACGCTAGAACACTTGCATTTCAATAACTTTTTCAGCAATTCTTACTGTATTTAAAGCAGCACCAA
>CAZNLZ010000034.1:0-9851 GCA_964574225.1 uncultured Muribaculaceae bacterium
AATGAAATAAATCAACTTGAATTTTCTCAATTAACGCCAATTTTGCCTGTTAATAAAAACACACTAAATAATGAATATTTTATAAAAGAAAAAAATAATGATATTCAAGCTAAAGCAAGAATTATTAGCGCAAAGCAATTAAACAATCTACAACCACCCTTAACGAATATAAAAAACAAAAAAGAATTAAATACTATAAGTTCAAATTACATACAAGAAATACTAATTAATAATGCAGATATAAAAACATCACTCGAAAATTTTGCAAAAGATTGGGAAAAACTATAATTGGAAAATAAAGGTTTTTGTTTTAAAATTTAGATATGAAAAAACTTACAACATTAGATAAATATATATTAAAACAGGTTATTGAAGTTTTTATTCTTGGGGTAGTCGTATTTACATCAATTATTTTTGCTTCAGATACATTTATTTCATTGATAAAGCAAATATCAAACTATGGTATGCCATTTAATATTGCATTAATGATTATATTATTGAACCTTCCTTCCGTAATTGTTATGACAATCCCAATGAGCGTACTATTTTCAACAGTTATGACTGTTAATAAATTATGCTTACAATCAGAAATAACAGCAATGAGAGCTTGCGGCATAGGCATAAAAAGAATAGCAAAACCAATCTTTGCATTTAGTATTGTAATGGCACTGTTTACTTTCTTTATCAATGAAACTATTGTTCCTATTACAGCATCTCAATCTAAAACATTAGCACTATATGCACTTGTACAGAGAAATATTCCAGAAGGAAAAAGAAACTTCTCTATAAAAGAATTAAAAAATGGTAACTACCTAAAACGCCTGTTTTATGTTGAAAAATGTGAGAACAAACAATTTTCTAATGTATCAATATTGGATTTATCAGATGATAATAAAATTCAAATATTACAAGCAAAAACTGGTACATCAGTACTTGAAGGCTGGCAATTTAATAATGCTTCAGTATACACAATTGCCAAAGAAGGTAAAAGTTTAAATACATCTTGGATAGAAAAAACAATTATTGACTTCGGTAGTGATATTCAACGCCAACTTGAAAAGAAAAATGATGGTTCAGATTATAATATATTTGAACTATTACCATATATGAAACAAACAAAAGGCAACTCAGAACTTCCAAATAAGGCACTTGCTAAATACAAAGTACGTTTCTGGGAAAAAATCGCATTACCAATAACAACAATAGTATTTGTACTATTAGGTACACCATTAGCAATAACACCACCAAGAGTTCGACATAATAGAGGCTTTTTATTCACAATAGGAATTATCTTCTTTTATTATGTAATTAGAGCGTTTTCGCTTTCATTAGGATACGATTATACAATCCCAGCAGTTTTTGCAGCCAACTTACCTAATATAATACTAGGTATAATAGGCTTTTTACTATACAAGCTTAAAACTGAAAAAATATAATTATTAAGAAATGTAACATAAAAATTTTAAATTTTTTATTTAATTTTTATATACTCAATAGATAAAACAAAAATACTCAAAATATACGAGTTAAATACTTTTTTGCGACCAAAAACAGTCAAGACTCAATCACAATTAACATCTCAGCCATTTTTACCTTTATAACGATTATTATGAAAGCGTTTGCGCAATTCACGTTTTTAAAATGTTTTTATATAGGTGTGGGTTAGTTAAACAAAATTTAGAAAAGGTAGGTTAGTTATGGGTTATGCTTTATTTGCGAATCGTAAGCTTGTGTTAACAAACACTGTTAATATGTTACAAATGCAATTAGATCAAATTATGATGCAAAGAAACAATTTAACACAAGTATCAGCGAACATCTGTGATGGTTATTTAACAGCAGAAGAAATGGTTGGTGATGCAACTAATTTAACAAGTTACCAAGCATACTTACAAGGTTTAAATGCTTATGCAAATTCTGATCAAGTTCAAGAAGCAAAAGGTCAATTAAACGACTTCACTACTGAAGAAGCAAGTCAAATGAACGATTCAGTTCAAGAACAACAATACTTATTCAATATGCAAAGCTTATTTGACAGAGAAGTTAGAGAAAAATATGCTGAAGCAGAAATGCAAAAGATTGCTGTTCAAGAAAATAAACTTGAAATGCAACAAAAGAAAATTGAAACTCAATTAACAAAAGCACAAAACGACCTAAAAGCAGTAGAAGAAGCAGAAGGTCAAGCAATTCAAAATGCGACTCCAAAATTTGCGGGTCTAGGCTAAACAATAAACTAACCAAACTAACCATAATAGCGGGCAGATATAGCCCGCTTTTTTTATTTTAATTATTTGTAGTAACTTTTGGATTATAGCCTTTATCTCTAACTCTTTGAATAAAAGTTTGTGCTATATCAGAATTTGAAAATGAACCCAACTGAACAATATATGAACCGTTCATAGATTTAATGAAAGGCATAGAATCAGGAATATCAGTTGCGATTTTTTGTTGCATAGACATAGCTTCATCAACAGTAGAAAAACTTCCTAAATATACTTTTGTCAAAGAAGGAATTGGTGCTGGAATAATTGGTGTTGAAAGGCTTTGTGATTGAGAAACCGGAAGCGGAACAACAGCTGAAGAAGATGATGTTCTAAAATCAGAAGAAATTGGAACTCCAACAGAAGGTAAAGGAACTGTTGTTTCTTTAATCTCCGACATTGTTGGCATAGGAATTATTTCAGTTTTTTTAAAGATTGGTTCTTCATCAACTTCAAGCTCTATTGTCTTTTTTTCTTTTTCTTTTATAGCTTCATCAGTTGATTCTTTTGCTTCTCTAATAGCAACAGACGGCATTTCATCTTCCATTTGAATCCACTTTAATCGTTCATCAACAGATTTAACTTCGACATCCATATCAGATTTTGTTAAAGGCGCAACTTCTTGGTTTCCGATAGAAACATCAACTTCTGGAGTATATGAATTAACCAAATGAGATAATCCTGCAAGAGCTGCAATAAAAACAAATACAAATAGATAAACATAACCCATAAAACTATTTTTACGTCTTCTTTTTTTACGCTTTATTGGTTGCTCATTTCCCATTATATAACTCCTCTTACTTTAGAAGCAGCAAGTTTTATATCTTTAACTTCTTTTGAATAAGTATTCATAATTTCTAGTGCAAATTCTTTTACATCCTTAACACCAACATCAGTTAACAAGTCAGCAGCTTTGATTGGCGCACCTTCTGCATTAATATTTAATCCAAAATGAATTAAGGATGAGGTAATTGATTTTGTAGCAATTGAAACAGACAATTTTTTATCACCAATATATAAATCATCACCACTTCTTGTTATGTTAACAGAAGGATAACTTTTTTCAATTAACTCTTTAGTTATAGTAACAAGCAATCTTTGTTTATACACCATTTCAACTAATGATGAATTAAAATTTTCTTCAATAAAACTCAACATTAACTTACTGTATATAGGCTCATCATTAATTACATCTTCAATATCTACCATATGAGATAGTTCAACATCACATTCACCGATAAATGAAACAATTGCATCACCCATTATATGAAAATTTTTATAAATCCAATGTGGCGCTAGCTGAGAACCAATATATTTAATTTCTTTATCTATAAACAAAGTTTGCATATTATTTTCCTTCAAATACAATATCTATTATATCTTGAGCACCATTTTCTTCAAGAGCACGCATCAATCGAACACAAGATTCACACTTACCACAATGATTATGTTCTGACACATAACAGCTACTTATCAATTTAAATGGTACGTTTAAAGAAATCCCCATTTTTACAATATCAGCTTTTGAACAGTCAATTAATGGTGCAATCAACCTAACTTTTCTATTCATAGAATTTTCGAAAGAACTATTTATTGTATTTACAAAATCGATAGAATTATCTTTAAATGTTTGAGCTTCTTCTTTATTTGCACCAAGGACAACAACATCATATCCTAAAGCCTCTGCATATGTTGCGGCAATATTTACGAACAAACCATTTCTATTTGGAACCCACACGGATTTAGACGATTTATTTATTAAATCATTCGATTCTAAATCAGACGTAGTCAAAGAAGGCACTTTCTCATCCGTATTAAGAGAAGATGTAGAAATATCAGAGAGCCAATCTAAATTAATGATTTTATGTTGGATATTATAATAAGATGAAATTTTTTCAGACGAATTTCGTTCTGCAACGAAAGATTTTTGTCCATAATTAAATGTCAAAGCTAAAATATCAGAATAGTTAGATACTATTGACGCAAGACTAACAACAGAATCAAGCCCACCAGATAACAAAATGATAGCTTTAGTCATCTAATGAAGCCTCATCTTCATCATATTCATCTCTTAAATCATCTTGAAGTTTTATTGCTTCAACTTTTGCCTTTTCTGAATATTCTTCTGAATTAATAATATCTTCTAAAATATCATCACCTAACATATTATAAAGGGCAATTACGGCATTTTGAACTACTTCTTTATTTGAATCTTCCAACATACCTTTGATAAGACCAATAGCTCTATCATCATCAGAATTCATTAAAACTTCAATTGCATTAATTCTTACCTGTGGAGATTCATCACGCAAAGATTTAACTATAGCATTGAAAACTCTATCACCTTTAAAATTAAGCTTATTCAATGCTTCAAGTGCTCTTTCCTTTAAAAAGGTAAATTTATCAAGAAAACCCTTTTTACTTTCCAAAATTGAAACTAATGAATCAACTGCTTTTTCATCACCAATCATCCCCAAAGCTGAAACAGCAGATTCTTTAACATAAACAGAAGCCTCAGATTCATCTTCTACAATGTTCATCAAAGGAAGAACCGCATATCTATCTCCAATTTTACCAAGAGCATCCGCACAAGATAGTTTTACTTTATAATGTTCATCCTTACTATTTAAACAATATAAAAGCGGATATACAGCTTGAGAATCTTTCGTATTAGCAAGTGCTTTAGTAATATTCACCCTAATTCTCATAATATTATCAGGGTCAGAAATCCTCTGTGCGAGCTTATCTTTCATAAGCAATGAATCAATAAGTATAGAACGGCTTGATTTATCCTTAAACTTATCAATTTTTTGAAGTAAAAACATTAAAATTTCATATGAATTAGAAACTTCAAAAAAATGATTATATATTAAAACCAAATATTCACTAGGATATTCACTACAAAGAGAAACAATCTTCTCAATAGAAGATTTAGGATTTGGAGGATTGATAATCTCACAAGCCTCAACTAATCTATCAAAAGGTAAATTAACGTTCTCTTCCATATCACTCATGAATTAATTACACTATTAGAATAACCGAAAAATGAAAGTATAGCAATCTATTAAGCCAAAATTTCAGCATCTAATAAAAGGCTTAAAGAGTGTTGTTCAATCGCTTTATCGATAAGGGATTTTACATCAATATTTATATTTTTTATTTTTTCTGGAAGTTTGATATCCGAAGTCATTTTCACATTTACAAAACCTTCATTAAGAGTTAAAAATTCTGAATAAACTTCAAGAATATCTTTCCATTTTTGAGAAATAATTTTCTTTTGACCAGTATAATATGCAAAATCTCTCTCAAAAGAATCAAAATAGTTTTCCATAAAATTAACTTGAATTAAGTAATCATAATCAGCTTTTTGTTCTTCTGTCATATTAAGAAAAATATTTCCAACAATTTCTTTAGGAGAATTTTTGTTCTCGGAAACAATATGATATGCCCACATTAAACAACCATAATAAAACCCAATATTACCTTCCATATATTTCTCAATTTTATCAGCATGCAATTTAAATCTAGCTCTTTTTTGAGTCATATTTTTAAAATGCATCAATTGAGAATAAACACTATTTACATACTCATTAAAATCAACAACTAATTCCCCAATTCCAGGATCAAATTTAACTGTATCTACCATTACAACCTTACCTCAATATTATTATGTTTTAATTCATTTTTTAACTTAGGAACGGGGAGTGTACCAAAGTGGAAAATAGAAGCTGCAAGCGCAGCATCAGCATATCCAAGATTGAATACATCAGTAAAATGCTCAACACTAGGCCCAGCACCACCAGAGGCAATAACTGGAATTTTAACAGCTTGCGAAACTAATTTTGTCATTTCAATGTCAAAGCCATTTTGTGTGCCATCAGCATCCATTGAAGTTAAAAGAATTTCACCAGCACCTCTAGCTTCAACTTCTCTAACCCAGTCAATAAGTTTTATACCTGCATTTATTTTACCAGCATTAATATGCACATAAAAATCACCATCAACTCTTTTTGCATCAATAGCAACTACAATGCATTGAGAACCGAAGTAAGATGATGACTCTGAAATCAAGTCAGGATTTTTCACTGCAGCAGAATTAATTGCTATCTTATCCGCCCCAGCCTGCAAAAGCAATTTCATATCATCAATAGAATTAATACCACCACCAACTGTAAACGGAATAAATACTTGAGAAGCAACTTTTTTAACCATTTCAACAGTTGTTTTTCTCTTTTCATTTGTAGCAGTTATGTCAAGAAATACAAGTTCATCTGCACCTTCATCAGAATATTTTTTTGCAAGCTCAACAGGGTCGCCAGCATAACGTAAATTTTCAAAGTTAACGCCCTTTACTGTTTGACCATCTTTAACATCTAAACAAGGTATAATTCTTTTTGCTAACATAATTAAAACTGCTTTAAAAATCTAGTATCATTATTAAAGAATAATCTTATGTCATTAATTGCATATTTAAGCATTGTCAATCGTTCAACACCCATACCAAATGCAAATCCAGAATAAACTTCTGGATCAATACCAACATTTCTAAGTACATTGGCATGAACCATACCCGCACCTAAAACTTCTAACCAACCAGTTCCAGAACAAGTTCTACATCCAGCGCCACCACACATAATGCATTGAACATCAACTTCTGCGCTTGGTTCTGTAAATGGAAAATAACTAGCTCTAAATCTTGTTGGACGAGCAGAACCAAAATAAATTCTAACGAATTCATTTAAAATTCCCTTTAAATCAGCAAAAGTAATATCTTTATCTACTAACAAACCTTCTATTTGATGGAATAGATTGTTTTTTCTAGCACTAACAGATTCACATCTATAAACACGTCCTGGAGAAATAACACGAACAGGAGGTGCTTGATGCAACATTTGTCTAATTTGTGCACCAGAAGTTTGGCTTCTTAAAATAACATTTGGTGCAACTTTTGTATAAAAAGTATCTTGCATATCCTTTGCAGGGTGATTTGGAGGGAAATTTAACATATCAAAATTGATATACTCAGTTTCAACCTCAGGGCTATCTTCAGAAGGCATAACAGTAAAACCTAAACCTTGGAAAATCTCAACAATTTCATTTACAGTTTGTGTTAAAGGATGAACTTTTCCTTGTGGTCTAAAGTCAGAAGGCAAAGTAATATCAATAGTTTCCAGCGCTAATTTTTTATTTAATTCAACCTTATATAATTCTTCACCTTTTGCAGATACTAACTGTTCTAAATCATTAGAAACCTTATTTGCAAATGCGCCAACAATTCTTTTATCTTCATCTGATAAATCTTTTAAGTTTTTCTTAATAGAATTTAATTCACCTTTACGGCTTAAATATTTTAACTTAACATCTTCTAATTCTTGAACTGATGAAGCTTTATTTATTTCTTCAGTAGCATTATTTAAAATAAGTTCTAATGTGTTTTTCATAACTGCCTCTTTACTAAATCATATATAAAAATTATAAGACAAAGAAAATAACATGTCATCAAAGGGTTTATGATATACTCTACATAAAAGATATTGGGGATTAATAATAATGAAAAAAATTGTTCTATTACTTATAATTTTACTAGGTTTTACAACAGCAACTTATGCTGATGAAAATCTTAGAAACATGTTTCAAAACAATAATTCAATAATGTATTCTATTAATTTAAGAACATTCAACGCAAATGACATAAACAGGAATGGAATAATTGATTTTTCATTAGGAGAAACATCTGGTTCTTTTATAAATGCAATAGAAAGACTTGATGAACTACAAGAATTAGGAATTAATACAATACATTTACTTCCTATTACACCAGTTGGAAAAATAAAAGCATTAGGAACCGCTGGATCTTTATATGCAATGTCAGATTTTGCAACAATAAATCCACAATTGGTTGACGCACAAAGTGAATTAAGCCCAAAAGAGCAAGCACAATTATTTATTAGCGAATGCCACAAAAGAGATATAAAGGTTGTAGTTGACCTACCAAGTTGCGGTGCTTTTGATTTATTTATTAACAGACCTGATTTATTTGTTTTAGATAAAGACGGCTCAGCATTTATTCCTGCTGACTGGGTAGATGTTAGATTATTCAATGTTGCAGATGATGAAACATTGCTAAAATCAGATATATTTGTCCTTCATAAATTTTTCGTAAAATATATGGTAGAACTAGGTGTTGATGGTATCAGAGCAGATGTAGCAACCATTAAACCTTTTATTTTCTGGAAGGAATTAATCAAATATGCAAGGTCATTAAACAACGATTTTATGTTCCTTGCCGAAGCATCTGAAGCTTGGACAGAACCAGCTTCAGAAAAAGCATATTTTACTGATTACAAACAATTAATGGCGGCAGGATTTGATGGATATTATGGAAACTATTTTGATTTGAAAAACTGGAAAACAATGAAAGATTTATCTACCACAATTAAAAATCAACAAAAGATTTTCAGAAAGTATAAAGATAAGAAATCAGTAATTGGAAGTTTTGAAACACACGATGTTGTCAGCCCTCTTATAACTGGCGGCGAAAATTTCTCTAAAATAATTATATGGCTAAATGCAACACTTCCACTAAACCCATACTATGTAGATGGTTTCTTGCAGGCAGATGACTATATATATGAATATTCAAACAAAAAAGCAAGCGAAACCTTTACAGATGATGAATACTACTACGTACATCAAGGACAGATAGACATATTTAATTTTTCACGCAGACCAGGAAGCGACAGCAAACTACTTATAGAAGAACACAAAAAAGCAATAGACTTAAGAAACAAATATGCAGAACAAATCACAAAAGGCAAATTCACTCAATTGTCATGCGATGATAGTGAAATTTTTGCATATCAAAGAACACATAAAGACAAAACTGTTGTAGTAATTATTAACAGAAATTTAGTAAAATCAAATGAAATCAACATAAAAATCAAAAACTATAAGCAAAAATCTAAAATCAATTTCATCAAAGAAGGAACTGGCATAAACATAGTAAAATCAAAGGTTTCTGGCAAATTAAAACCAGCAGAAATTATAATATTTACTGTAGAATAGTTATTCTTATGCGAAAAATTCAATAAATTTTTGTTAAAAGTATTGCCAAAACTTGAAATATAAGTATAATAAATCTTGTAATACAAGAGGAGGTTCTTATGAACAAAGAAGAATTAGTAAAAGAAGTTGCGAAAAAAGCAAAAGTTTCACAAAAAGCAGCAGCAGATGTTTTAAGCGCTACTATCGACACAGTACAAAAAACAGTTGCTAAAGGTAAAAAAGTTACTTTAGTTGGCTTTGGTACTTTCGAAGCTCGCAAAAGAAAAGCTAGAACAGGCCGTAACCCACAAACTGGCGCTGCAATTAAAATTGCTGCAAAAACAGTTCCTGCTTTCTCTGCTGGTAAAAAATTCAAAGATGCTGTGAAATAAGCTTATCTTTATATAAGAAAACCGCTTGAGCAATCAAGCGGTTTTTTATTTAAAAAATCATAAATAAAGTAATTACATAAATAATGTTATGGATAGGAAAAGAGTAACAAAACTAAAAGTATTTAATTTCTCCACCGGTGTTAATGGTATCGAA
>CAZNLZ010000035.1:0-9833 GCA_964574225.1 uncultured Muribaculaceae bacterium
AGACAGAGCCAACAACTCCGACTGAGACAGAGCCAACAACTCCAACTGAGACAGAACCAACAACTCCGACTGAGACAGAGCCAACTTGTGATACTGAACCAACTGAGCCAACTGTTCCAGAAGAAGATCCAACTCTTCCAACAGAAACAGAACCAACAACTCCAACAGAGACTCAGCCAACAACTCCAACAGAAACACAACCAACAACTCCGACTGAAACTCAGCCGACAGAACCAGATATTCCAACAATGCCAACTGCAACAGATACACCTCCTGTAGAACCAACAACAGAGCCAGATATCCCAACAATGCCAACTGCAACAGATACACCTCCTGTTGAGCCAACTGGAACACCAACAGAAACTCCTACAGAAGTTCCTACTGAAACACCAACTGAAGTTCCAACAGAAACTCCAACAGAGACTCCTACTGAAACTCCAACAGAATGTCCAGATGATCCTTCTGATGAACCAATAATTCCAGAAGATGGACCATCAATGCCAACAGAGGCTCCAACACAAACTCCAACAGAAGCTCCAACACAAGCGCCTACAGAAGCGCCAACAGAAGCGCCTACAGAATGTCCAGATGATCCTTCTGATGAACCAATAATTCCAGAAGATGGACCTTCAATGCCAACAGAGGCTCCAACTGAAGCTCCAACACAAGCTCCAACTGAGGCTCCAACACAAGCTCCAACTGAAACTCCAACACAAGCTCCAACTGAGGCTCCAACACAAGCTCCAACTGAAACTCCAACACAAGCGCCAACAGAAGCTCCAACACAATCGCCAACCGAAGCGCCTACAGAATGTCCAGATGATCCTGGATATGAAGATATCGTTGAAGAAGAGGCTCCAGGCTTATTATCAGCTTCAAATCCAGTAGATTCTGCTGCAGCTAATGCATATGCTCAAACAGTTAATGCAAGTGCTTCTTCTACACAAACTTATCAAGAACCTGATTCATTAACTGCGAAGTTGGCTTCATTCTTCATTAACAATTCTAATAAGCAAAAAGATGAAGGTATTTACTTCAACGTATAGTTAAATAATTAAAAGAAAAAGAACGATAGAAATATCGTTCTTTTTTTATTTAAAAATATAAAAAATAAAATCAAATTATGCGTTTTGTTGTGCTGTTTGTTCTGCTTTTAAACTTGCTTGGAATTGTTCAATAATTTCTCTCCAAGATTCAACAACAACATCATTTTCGCTCAATGCAGATTTAGAAATACCAGCATGGTGAATTAATGGTAATAATTCTTGTTCTTTTATTTCAATTAGTTTGTCTATACTGTCATCGGTATCGTTGCAAACAAAGATTCCATTTCCTTGTTCATCTTCTTTATAATCTGTGATTGTAATTTCATGTCCGCCATTGATTTTTTTGTTTTCATCAATATGCGTATATCCGACAATTACATTTTCACCAGCTTGTAATGATTTTAATATGTGTTGTTTCATCTCTGAAAGTTCACAATTATAGCCGGTTAAGTATCCGTTTTCATCAATTGTTTGGTAAACTACTGAAATTTTTGGTTTGCCAAATACAATATTTTCTACAAATGTTTTTTCAAAGTCTGTTAATCCAGCATTATCAGCGTTGAATTTTCCTGTTCTTTCGTCTGTCAAAGCATCATATGTGTGTTGAGAACCTAAATTCAATAATGCTGATTGAATTAATGCATCTACACAAGAACGTTCACCAGGGTCTTTGTATGATGCCTGTACTCTTGCTCTAACGATTGCATTTCTATCTGGTTTTATTTTTATGTTTACATCTTCCCAGTTTGTATTAATTGAATGTTCTGTATCAAATTCTCTTAATTGCCATAATGCAAATAAGGTTCCGTCTGAAATTGCAGACATTTTTATGTTTTTATCTACTGAATAATTTTTTCCGCTTAATCCTTCTGCAAATCTTACAAACTCTGCAGGCGTCTTGCTCGCTAGGTTAAATTCCATACTCGCAACAACGCAAGAAGATGAAACAACATTTAATGCTTGTTGCGGGAATTGTTCTCCTGTTTCTTGCGAAATTTCGCCTGCAACTTGTGTTGGAATATCGCCAAACTTTTGTGTAATTGAAGATGGATTATCCAAGGCTTTAATTACGTCTGATAAAATTTGAGTTTCTGATAAACCTCTTAATCTTGGTGTTGTTGCTATTTTGTATAAGTTTTCTAAAACAGTAGAACCATCATTAGAACTATTGTCTGATAATATTCCTTTGCTTTCTATGCTTTTTAATGCAGCTTGAGTGCTTTTATCTAGCTTTGATTTAACTACATATAGTTGTTTTCTCTCTGATACAGGTTTTGTATTGCTAGTAAATGAAGGATGGTATGCCATTAGATTTGCACTGCTAGCCATAGAAATAGGAGATGTGCAAACATTAGAAAATGAAGTAACTGCTTGTTCTTCTTTGTCTGAAACTTTTGCATTTACTTTATTGTTATAAATCTTTGATAGTTGACTGTTATTGATTCTAGAAATATTTAACATAGCAATACTTATACCTTCATTAATATAAAAAATTTAGAAGATAAAAAATTGCCATGTTTTCGTAAATAACATTAAGTAATCTAAAGAACGTTTTTACCTTCTTTTAGACCTCTAGCTCTATCGTATAGTTCAACTTTCATTCCAAGCGAATTTGCTTTGTCTATAACGTAGTTTACTAAATCTAAATAGTATGAAGAAATAACTGAACGATTTGTTTTGTACCAAACATCTTCAATGTCTAGTGCTAGCCATTTTCCGCCAGCTTTGATTACGCTATCAATCCACATGTCGATTTCTTTTCTATTATCGTTAACATTTGGAATGATAATGTATTTAGAAGTCATTAGTCCATATCCATGTTTATTTGCTTCTGCATATTTTTTCATGTTTTCAAGAACTTTTTTATATGCATTTACATTTTTAACTTTTTTATATGTTTTATCACAGCCTGAGTCTATTGAAATTACAACGTTAAGAACGCCTTTTCTTATAGCATTTTCAATAGCAGGAGAGAATTTAATACCAGATGAGTGAATTCTCATATTTCGGAATCCATTTTCTGTGAGAAGATTGATTAATTCCTCAAATTCTGGGGCTATTGTTGGTTCTCCACCACCAAATGAAACTTCTCCACCAGGTCTTAAAATTTTCTTCTCAATCATTTCCTTAATAACAGGAACTGTATTGTATGGTTTTATTTTTTCAAAAATTTTTCTATTTTGAACTTCATAGCAATAAGTACATTTACTGTTGCAAGCTACCCAATAGTTGAATTGTAGGAAGTTTATATAGTCTTCTTCGTCCCATTCTTTTTCTTCTAAGAAAACACAACCAACACAATTTGGCATTAAATTACCATTCCTGTGTTGTTCTCTATATTTTCTTTTCTTTTCGAAAAGTTCTTCCCAGTTGATGTTTTCGCCAGAATATTCATCTTGTAATGTTATGCGTCCACCACCGCTATGACATGTAAAACAACATGTTTCTAAACGTGTGTGCTCAAAATCCATTCCGTGTTCTATATATCGGCAACTTAAATATTTCATTACACTATCCCAATCTCTATTCTTTTTATAACTTAACATTTTACCCAAATCGAGTCAAGAATGAAAAGAATTGCTAAATTTCTTGTCATTGTTTTTCATTAAATATATAATATAGCTGTTATATAGATTTGAGTAGGGAATAGTTTTGAAATATACAAGTTGTATTCATTTAGAGCATGGAATTACATTTTTTTCTAATTCAGTTCAGATTTGTTGTATAAGCTCTCACCCAGGTGGTGGCAATATTATGCAGATAGATAATTATAAAGGTGAACTTATTGATTGGGATGAGATTTTCAGAAATCGTGCAGTTATGCGCGAAGGTATTAAAAATGGAATTGTTCCTGAAAAATGTACTGGTTGTTATTACCTAAAAGAACAAGAGTGGAATAGCGAAAATTATATTGATGAAGTTTTAATTGGACATTTTACTCATTGTAATTGTAATTGTATTTATTGCTATACTGAAAAAGACAAAAAGTTCTTTAACTCAAATAAAACTTATAATATTTATCCTGTTATTAAAGACATGATTGAAAAGGGTGTTTTATCTAAGAATGCAACTGTTACTTTTGGTGGTGGCGAGCCTACTATTTTGCAAGAATTCGAAGAGTTAGTATATTTATTGCTTGATTATGATGTTTATAACATTAGAATTCACTCTGATGGTATTAAATATTCTCCAGCGATTGAAAAAGGATTAAAATTAGGAAAAATTACTTTAATTACTTCTTTAGATTCTGGTTCTAAACAAACTTACGAAAGAGTTAAACAAGTTCCTTGTTATGATAAAGTTTGGCAAAATATGGCAAAGTATGCACAAACAAAAAATGGCTTAATCAGAACTAAGTATGTTTTAATACCTGGTGTAAATGATAGTTTATCAGAAGTTAGAAATTTCTTAAAAAAGACATATGAATCAGGAATTAGAAATATTGCATTTGATATTGAAGATACTTGGTTTAAAGAACATAGAGAAAATATTCCTCAGTATATTTATGTAATTTGTGACTTCGTTTTTGAATGTTATAGTCAATTTAATATTGATAGTTGTGAATTATATGAACGTGCTTCAAATCTAAAAATAGATAGAGAAAATAGACTAAAGATTTCTTCTCAAAATAGTTAGGAGGAATTTTGAGTTCTTTTTTGTTTAGATTTTTAGATAAACTTAATTCAAAATCAAATTTAGTATGTTCTAGTATAAAGGGCGGATTGATATTTACCGAAGATGGTAAAATTACTTTGTGTAGAAGAAATTTGCCTGAGTATATTATTCTTGATAATTTCAATGGATTAGGTCTTGATATTGATTTAATCAAATCTAGAATAAAAGAAGCTTCATCTTCTAATCTATCAGAAAATTGTTTTAATTGTCCTTATATTGATAGTGAATATTCAAAAAAAACTAATAGTTTAGATTTTATTGTTTTATCTCATTGGAAATGTTGTTTTCTTAACTGTGTTTATTGCAAGGAGAAAAAAACAGATGATTTATTGACTGTTAAGCATTTTGATATTATGCCTGTCATAGAACAATTAATTGATTCGGGTTTGATAACAAAGGAAACAAAAATTATTTTTGACTGTGGTGATTCTACCCTACATCCTGAATTTGATAAATTAATCTATTTCTTTATAAATTACGGTATGAAAAATCTTGTTGTTTATACCAGTGCTCTTAGATTCTGTCAGTCAGTTGCCGATGCTATATCTAAAAATATTATTCAATTAGTTATCTCTATTGATGGTGGTTGTCCTTATATTTATGAGAAAGTTAAAGGCTTTAATAAGTTTGATTTAATGGTTTCTAACTTAAAAAGATATCTTGAGTTTGAAGAAAAGGGCAAAAAACAAGTTGTATTATCTTATAAACTTGTAGAAGGAATTAATGATAATAAAAAAGAACTAATTGATTGGTTTATGTTCTCTAGAAATTTAGGGGTGAAGAAGCTTCTACTTGATATTGATGATAAGTGGTATAATAACGTTAATTCAAATATTCCAAATAATTTAAAAGAATTAATTTTATTTGTTAAAGAACTATCAGAGTTAAACAAATTTGATATAGAATTTTCTTTAAAGGTCGAATATTTGTATAAAATTGCTAAAGGAAACTAATGTTTGTATATAACGAAAAGTATGTAAGTAAAAAAGAAGGGCATTATTATAGTTGTCCTTGGATTGAGCATGGATTAGTTTTCTTCCAGTCAAAGTTAGCTATGTGTTGCCATTGTGGTCATGAAGGTGGTGGGCATACTTTAGTTCGTGATAATTTTATTGGACAAAAAATTAATTGGGATAGAGTATTTCAAATTAAAGACATGTTTAGACGTTTTCACAAGAAAGGGAAAATTCATACTAGTTGTGTTGGCTGTCCTTATTTGAAAGAAGAAAAATGGTCTCAAGAACGTTATATTGAAAATCTTTATATTAGCCATTGGACACACTGTAATTCTAAGTGCATATATTGTTATGCAACTCAAAAACCTGAACATTTTAAAAAAGAAAAATGTTATGATGTTTTCCCTTATATAAAAGAAATGGTTGAAAATGGTATTTTAAGACCAGGCGGTATTCTTTCTTTCGGTGGTGGCGAACCTACTTTACTTAACGAGTTTGAAGATTTAATTACTTATTTCTTGGATAATTATTTTTGGGGGATTAGAGTTCATACATCTGGTGTGAAGTATAGTCCAGCTTTAGCTAGAGCAATTAATGAGATTCGTGGTTATGTTGTTGTTTCTGTAGATGCTGGTTCTAAAGAGACTTTTGAAAAAGTAAAACGAATTTCTTGTTATGATCAAGTTCGTGAAACAATTAGAAAATATGCTCTGCAAACTACGTTTTTAGGTCGTTATTTAGTTGGTGCTAAGTATATTATTATTCCTGGTATCAATGACAATGTTGAAGAAATTGATAAGTGGTTAAAAGCAAATTATGATGCAGGTCTTTATACTACGGTCTTAGATATTGAAGAGGGCTGGTATTTAGAAAATAAAGATAATATTCCACAGCGTATTTTTGATTTAGTTAAATATGTAAAAAAACGCTCAAAACAGTTAAATACTAACTTTGAACTTTATGAGCGTTTAGAAAATATGTATAAAGACGAACAAGAAAGAAAAAAGCCTTTCTTAAAAAAGCTATTTAATTAATGCTTGTACTTCTTTAAAATTAGGATGTTTTGAACCTTCTAAAAGTTCAAATAATACCATTTCTGTTGTTACTATTTGTGCGCCGGCATGAATTAAACGTCTTAGTGCTGCTTGTTTGTTTGCTTCATCTCTTGAACCGCAAGCGTTTTGAACAACAAAAACTTCATAGCCTTCAGTAAGTAAATCCATTGCTGTTTGAAGCACACAAATGTGGGTTTCTATTCCAAATAGAATAACTTGTTTTTGACTTAAAAATTTATTAACTTCATCTTCTTTTAAAGCGCTAAATGTAGTTTTTTCTACATATTCTGCATTTGGTAATGCATTTTTTATTTCTTCAATAGTTGAACCTAACCCCTTTGGATATTGTTCTGTTATTACTGTTGGTACTTCTAAAATTCCGCAGGCTTTTGCAATTTTTATTGCATTATCTTTTACTTCATTTCCTTCTAACATATTTACAAGTTTTTCTTGCAAATCAATAATTAGAAGTAATGCTTCTGTATTTTTAATAGTGTTCATTTGTTCCTCTCTTTAGTATTTTGAAATTTCTTCAAAATATCTTTCTAATGCTTTATATCCAGCATAGATTTCACTTGTTAAATTTACGTATCTAGATGCAACTAAGAATTTTAATTCTTTTGCTCTAATTTGAATAATTTCATTAGAATCGTTGCGAAGATTTTTATCTAAAGACAAAGACCATCTTTTTAAATATGATAGTTCTTCATTAATTTGTTTGATTGTTGAATATTCTAGTGGGTTAAAGTCATATTTAGCAAGTAAAGCACGTTCTTGGTTGCTTATTCTTGGTTGAACAACGGGTGTTCCATATACTTTTTTTATTACCATATAATTATCAGCTGTGCGTCTGTGAATATCTGGTACTTCACCTCTTGCAAGCATAGCTGATGTGCTTAAAGAACTAAATTTGTCATCATCACAAGCTAAAGAACTCAAGCTTGTGCTTTCTAAGAACAACTTATTATTTTTGTTTAAAACCGAGTTATTAATTTCCCCATCTCCATATAGTCTATGTGAATATCATAGAACTTCAAATAAAATTTGTCATGAGAAAGATGTCTTTTATTAAGATTTTTTGTCAAATTATTTACAATAGAAAAAATGTTTTTGTTTATTTTATAATTAAATTATGTTTAAGTATGACGTAATAGTAGTAGGTGCGGGACACGCAGGATGTGAAGCAGCAATGGCAACAGCTAGACTTGGTGCTAAAACACTCCTTGCAACTTTAAACTTAGATAATATTGCACTTATGCCTTGTAATCCGGCAATTGGTGGACCAGCTAAGTCTTGTTTGGTTCGCGAAATTGATGCATTAGGTGGTATTATGGCTATCGCAACTGATGCTACTTATATGCAACTTAAAACATTAAATTCTTCTAAAGGCCCTGCGGTTAGAGCACTTCGTGCACAATCTGATAAAAAAGAATATATGAGATTTGTTCGTAATTTATTAGAATCTGAACAAAATCTTTCATTGAAACAATGTACGATGACTGAACTTTTAGTTGAAAATAATGTTGTTCGTGGTTTGAAAGACGAATTTGGTCAGGAATATATTGCACCTGTTGTTATTTTAACTACAGGTACATCATTAGAAGCTAGAATTTGGGTTGGTCTTCAGTATCTTGAGTTTGGTCGTTTAGGTGAAGCTAGTGCAAAAGGTTTATCACCATCTCTTAAAAAACTTGGATTCAATATTGGTCGTTTAAAAACTGGTACGCCGGCAAGGGTTGACGCTAGAACTATTGATTTTGATAAAATGATTGTTCAACCAGGTGATGAAAATCCATCATTTTTCTCTTTCTTGCCTAATAGACCAATTAGAGAACAATACCCTTGTTACTTAACAAGAACAACATCTCAAACACACGAAATTATTAGAAATAATCTTGATAAATCGCCAATGTATTCTGGCTTAATACATGGTATTGGTCCAAGATATTGTCCATCTATTGAAGACAAAGTTATAAGATTTGCTCACAATCCTTCTCATCATATTTTTATTGAACCAGAAGGAAAAGATACATATGAAATGTATGTTCAAGGTTTTTCTACAAGTTTACCAGCACCTGTTCAACTTCAAATGTTGCGTTCACTTCCTGGGCTTGAAAATGTTCATGTTATGAAGCCTGCCTATGCTGTTGAATATGATTATGTTCCTGCTGTTCAGTTAACTCATTCGTTAATGACAAAACAAGTTAGTGGGTTATTCTGTGCAGGTCAAATTAATGGAACATCTGGTTATGAAGAAGCAGCCGCACAAGGCTTGCTAGCTGGTATTAATGCTGTTAAATATTTACAAAATAAAGATATGATTACTTTATCAAGAGAATCATCATACTTGGGAACATTAGTTGATGACCTTGTTACAAAAGATATTGATGAGCCTTATAGAATGCTTACATCTCGTTCTGAGTACAGATTACTTTTAAGACAAGATAATGCAGATGAGCGTTTAACAAAAATTGGTTATGATGCTGGTTTGATATCAGAAGAACGTTATCAAGATTTCTTGAAAAAACAACAAGTTATTGAAGATGAAATTTTAAGAATGAAAGAAACAAAAATTTCTCCTTCAGAACAAGTTAATAAAGTACTAGCTAAATATGATGAAAATATTGATAGAGGTTTAAAGTTAGCTGAGTTAATTAAACGTCCTAATGTTACTTATGAAGTTTTAATTGAAGCAGATAAATCAACTAGAGAACTTGGTTTGACTCGTGATGTTTATGAGCAAGTTGAAGTTAAAATTAAGTATGATGGCTATATCAAAAGACAAATTGAACAAGTAAATATGTCTGGTAAATTAGAAAAAATTAGAATTCCAGAAGATATTGATTATAAATCTATTAAGCATATTTCAACTGAAACAAGAGATAAACTTGCTAAAATCAGACCAACAACTCTTGGACAAGCTTCAAGAATTGGTGGTGTTAAACCTGCTGACATTTCAGTTTTAATGGTTATGATTGAAAGCCATAAGTTACAAAAAAAATAAAAAAAAGAGAGATGAATTTCATCTCTCTTTTTTTTTATAAGTTTTAAACTATTCTAGTTCAATAGCGTTAACTGGGCAACAATCAGCTGCTTCTTTA